>DATFDN010000181.1:0-25972 GCA_035252035.1 Acetobacteraceae bacterium
TCGGCTGGTCTGGCATGTCGGCCTCGTCGTGTCTGGATGGAGTTCGCCGTCGCGGACAGGGCTGCGCGGGTCTGAGCGGGGGCGGCCTCAGGCGCTGGGGCGGGGCGCCGGCAGACGCACCCCCGCGCCGAACCGGATACGGCCAGTGTCGGCAACCTCGGCCGGCACCGGAGGGGGCAGGCCGAGGTCGGCGAGCATGGTTAAGGCATGCGGGGCCGGCAGTGCGGTCTTGTTCATCTCAGGCTCCTGAAAGCGGGTCGAGGCGTTGTCGGCGGGCGTGCTTCCGGCATCAAAGCAAACGGCCCCGCCAGGGGATGGCGGGGCCGTTTGCTACGAATTAGGAATAAAACGGGCGCAGTCGTGCCGTCGATGGACGTTTGATACGCTTAGGCAGCGATTTTGTCAAGCTTATTTTCCCAATTATCCCTTTAACATAGCGAGTTGACAATGGCTAAATGCGAGGCGCGTGATAGGCCGGTCCACGAACAAGGGCTAGAAGAGTTCGTAACTTCTTCTTCTCTAATTGAGAACTTGAGTGATGAGTTTCATATCCATGGCATAGAGCGCTATTACGCACTAGAACTGGCCAAATCGTATGCCGAGAAGTTCGTTAGAGCTTGGGAAGTTTTTCAAGCCGATCGTGCAACTCGCCAAGATAAGTAATTATGGCCGTTCTCAGGATTAAGAACTTATAGCTGAACGTGTAGATGTCTCCTGATGTATAGAAGTTGAGTGAATCAGAAATTATGGACTGGTCGGAAAAATAGTCATTCCTGCCCGTCATGAAAAAGGGGGATTTCAAGCAATATTTCTCTTTAATGATCGGCTCATTCATTAGATATTCGAGCGTCAGCGGTCCTTCCGGAATCTGATCTTGAGGTGGGAGAATAGCATATCCGATCACTATTCCATGCGCAATATCGTTTCGAATCCAGGACGCCTTTTTCAAATGATCCATTAGGTTGTTCAATTTCTTGTCTTTATCAACGACGGTCGGGAATTTCCGCTTGAAGCTGCGAGCCATAGTTCGGGTTATCTCTACCCTGGGCGTAACGGATTCTATTGCTCCCCACGTCATCATTATAGGACTTTGACGGGGGCGCGAACCTTCTCCCGTTGCCAGTGTCCAAAACAATGATGCTAACCACTCCTCAACCGTTCCCCAGGCGGTTAGGGCCTGTCCAACGGCTTGATACAACGCAGCGGAATCCGCATCTCCAATCCTGCCATTCATGCCGCCGGGCGGTGACCAATACTTGTCTGGAATGCTGTAGTCTTTTGGGAGGGAAAGATCACGTGGTTGCTGGTCAGACACAGGACACCTTCAGCGACGAAGAAGCCGTTCGGCGCCGCGACGAAGCGCTGCGGAGAGCGCTCAACACGCCGCCAAAGCATAGGCCAACCAAGAAGAAGGAGTCTAAGCAGGATCGCCCCGCTTCCGCCGCCAACGCAGGAAAGCGCGGGCAAGCTGCCTCGGAGTCTTAGGCCGACGCAGTTCCCTGATAGGTTAGTCGCTTGCCCTCGGCGCCCCTGATCGCGCGCACGGCGCGCTCCGCGTCCTCAACGCCAAGCTTGGACCGGTTGGAGTAGCGGAAGCTGAACTCATTCAGGTAGCGCTGTAGGTGCTGCTCGCCGCAGTGGTGATAGACGCCGGTCATGCCGCGCTTGAAGATGCCGAAGAAGCCCTCCACTGAGTTGGTGTTCACGTCGTCGCGGGCGTACTCCTTGGCGGAGTGGCGCACCGTCTCGTGCTTCGCGAACTCCCTGCCGACCTCCGGGTAGAGGTTGCTCTCGTCCGTGTGGAGACGCGACTTGCGGTCGGCGTTCTTCACCAAGGCGTCACGCACGTTCTTAGCGGTCACGCGGGGCACGAAGTAGGCGCGGGCCTCGCCGCCGCGCTCCACCAGGCCCACGATCGGGCGCTTCTGCGCCGACTTGCCGCCCTTGAGGTAGACCTTGCGCGCGTTGCGGCTGCGCTCCACGGGGGTCTCGCGCGTGCCGTGGTAGGTCTCATCGGCCTCCACCACCTTGCCCTCGCCGCCGAGCGGGGGCGGGTTCTTGTTGGTCATCGCCTCGCGGATGCGGTGCGCCATGAACCAGGCGGTCTTGTAGGTCACGTCCAACATCCGGGCGAGCTGGTGCGCGCTCATGCCCTTCTTGCTCGCCGCCATGAGGTGGAAGGCCAGAACCCACTTGTGGAGCGGGACGTGGCTGCGCTCCATGACCGAGCCGTTCGTGACGGTGAAGTGGCCCCGGCAGGCGTTGCACTGGTGGAGGCCGGGCCGATGCGACTGGCCTTGCAGCCGGGTGATGTTCTCGACCGAGCCGCAGTGCGGGCAGAACGGACCATTGGGCCACCGGATCGCCTCCATGTGGGCGCGGGCCGCTTCTTCTTCGTGGAAGATCGGATCGGATAGGTTGACGGTCATGGCGGTTCCCCTTTCGCCTTGACATGTAGCCGATCCGGAATGCTATGTCAAAGGGATAAGCAGGCTTATTTTCCTACTAATCCCTTTAACATAGCGAGTTGACAATGGCTAAACCAGACGAGCGTGACAGGCCGGCAATGACGGAGGAGACCGAGGTGACGCCCGAGATGATCGACGCGGGGGAGAGAGCTGTTTCGAGACCGTCCTAGCATGGACCCTTCCGAGGTCGCCGTGTTCAAGATCTTTTCCGCGACGTGCCAGGCTTTTGGCCGTTCCGCTGCCTTGTCTCCTGGTCTTTCGACACATCCATTCTTTGCGCCGGGAGGTCTATTATCGGAGTGAGGGTCTTCGCTCCGACCTGCTCGACCGCGAATATACGCAAGAACATGTAGCAGGTGGAAACAAACCTCTCCCTCAGAGACATGCTGGGCTTTACGGGTTGCGTGATAACTTGGGTCAGGGTGCTCTCTGCGCCCAGGCCGGTGAGCGTGACGCTGATCCGCTCTCCCGCCGTCAGATTGGCCACCAAGTCACGAACGGGGTCGGAGTCGAATCTGTTTGCCTGAGGCTCGTGCGCGAACCTGTTGCTTATTTTTGCTGTCCACTCCAGCTCTTTACGTAAGGTTGCATCATACAATCCTATTAAGAACCCGAGCGATATCTTGGCCCCGAATGCGCCCGCAATCCCGTCGGGCTTGAACAAGTCTTTGAGTAACCTGTCGTCCCTCTGAACATTCGCTTTGATCGCACCGGTTAAATAGTCCTCGACAAAAGCCGCCGCGACGATCGCGGCGGCCCTGTCGTCAGCCTCTTGTATCTCCTTGACCGCCAATTCCACCAAGTGATCCTTCTTGCGCCATTCTGCAAATGATCGCACGGAGGGGGGATCGGTCATGGGAGATTCTACAAGAGCGAGATGGTGGAGTGAGCAAAGCAAGCGGGCCGGAAGACGACAAGCTTCCAGACGACGGACAGGAAAGCGCGGGCAAGCTGCCTCGGAGTCTTAGGCTGACACAGTTCCTGATAGGTCAGCGTTGCTCGCAGTGATGCGGGGGACGAATCGGGCAAAACGGCACTTATATACGTGTTTGACCTTGAGGGATTCCATCGGACACCGCGGAATTTGTGTGGTGCCTACCTGGGCTTGAGTCGGCAGGATTTGGGCTAGGCTGGCCCTCTCCCTGCGGCCAAGTGCCTAGTGTTCATGAAAAATTCTACTTTCCGTGCGCCCGGCTCCTTGTCGGACAACGTGGCGTCGCCTAGGTATGCCGCCGACAAGATGGACTCGTTGGTGGATGTTCGACGGCGGCGGCGTCGGTAGCGGCGGGGGCCGGGTGCCGCCCTACGCGCCCTACGCGCCCTGGCCGGCGGTTCTCACGCTCCTAGGGCATCTGCGCGCTGCCGACGCTCTGCCTAATGTGCTGCTGCGCGCGGATCTTGAGGACCTCGGCCTATTCTCGCCCACGGTTATTAAGCAGATTCTCGCGGCGTTTCGGTTCATGAACCTCATTGACGGAGGCCCATCGGCCAACCCGGCGGATGCACGACCTGCTCGCGGCTTACGGCACGCCACAATGGCCATCCAAGCTTGCAGAGATTGTGAGGCACGCCTTCCCCGAAATCGCGGGTCTCGACCTCGCCCGCACCACGCGGGCACAGTTGGACAAGGCGTTCGGGACATACAGGGGATCGTCCGAAGACCTCCGAAAGAAGGGCGTAAGGTTCTTCCTGTCCGCCGCACGGGAAGCCAGAATCCCACTTAGTGCGGAACTCTTCGGGCCACCAAGGGCCGCCTCTGGCATGAGGCTTCGGCCGAATGCGGCGAACGCCCACCAGACACAAGAAGATGGAGCGCGCGACTTGTTCCCGAGCCCTCCGCCAGTTCCGCCAGCACCTTTGTCTCCTCCGCAGGCGCGACAACCGGCTGATCCCGCGCGACCCGGCCAGGTGCCGCAGGATCGGCCAAACCTTTATGGCGCAGCCTACGCAGCCCTGAAGGCGGCTTGGGATCCAGGTGAGATGCCCGATGACGTGGACGCCGCCGTCATCACCGTCCTCCGCTACCTCCGCAAGAAGGAGGGCGAAGAGCCAAAGGCATAGGAACGCGAAGGGCGGCGCTCGGTCCTACCCGAGCGCCGCCCCGTGTCGGCGGTGGAATGCCCGGACCACCGACGTAGCCACAGCGGAGCACCAGCCCCTCCAGCCCCTAATGCGACCAAACCGCGCTTTAGGTGGTGTCGGTGCTCCGCTGAGGCAAGGGCGTCTTGTCTTAAGGAGAATGGCCACATGGCCAGTTACCACAAACCGCCTGATCACGACGGCCAGCAGACCTTCGGCTTCGTCCGCGAACATGAGCGGCGCCTGCGTTTCGGCGGACGCGGACGTGTCAGGGCGCATTGGCGGCGGCTCCCTGGGCCGCAGCCGCACCGGCACGAAGCGCGGCAGGACGAAGGTCCGCGCCTCGCGCCAGCTGTCACCCTTTCCGTGACGGTGACCGTCTCGGTTTACCCGTAGGCGGCTCTTCCGGGACGGGGCGCTTGTTGCGCCCCGTCTTCGAAGCCTTCCTCGCCTTTTCCGGCAACTCGGCCGGGTCTGTCTGGACAAATCGGCCGAGCGCCTCGCCGAAGTCCATGTTGAGCCAGAGCGGCGGATCGCGCCGCTTCTTCGGTCCCGTCGTCACGCGATCAGCATCTTGTAGGTCAGCCGTCCCTCGATCCGGCCGAGGAAGTCGTTCACGCGCGCTCCCTCTCCGGTCTCGCGACGATTGAACCGATAGGTGAACTCGCCGAGATAGCGGTCAAGGTGCTTATCGCTGATCCAGTGGTGGATGCCGTAAACCTGCCGCTTGAACAGCGACCAGGCGTTCTCCAATCCATTGGTGTGGATGAAGTAGAGCCGGACGTACTCGCCCGCGCTATGGTTGACCGCGTAGTGATCGTAAGCGCCTTGCAGGCCAATGTATCCCTTGGCCTCATCCGTGAGCACCACCGCGCGCAGATTGGGTCAAGCACGTATATAAGCGCCGGCAAAACCTCTCTCCCGCCCCCTTCAGCAAGGCGATGCTACCGCCGGTACGGCACCGCCAGCAGCCTCCGCGCCGGAACCTTCACCAGCCCGCCCCCGTCGCGCAGGATCACCGAAGCGTCCGGGCAGTGGTCCAGGATCAGCTCACGGCAGGCGCCGCACGGGGGGACCACGGCCATCTCGCGGTCCGTCTCGTCCGGTTTGGGATGGCGCACGGCGACGAAGGTCTCCGCCGTGCCGTCGCCCTCCAGCAGCGCGCGGCCGAGCGCGATCGGCTCGGCGCAGACCGAGAGGCGCCCGACCGTGGCGCCGAGATGGATGCCGGTCCACACGCGCCCGTCCCGCGAGCGCAGCGCCGCCGCCACCGTGTGCCAGAACAGCCGGTAATGCCGCTCCAGCACCGCGATGGCCTCGGCGATCAGGGCGTGATCGCCGGGATCGAGCGGCAGCGCGCCGGGAAAGCGATCACTACTCAGCCGCCTCGGCCTCCTCGCCATCCTCGTTGGCGGCCAGCATCGAATTCGCCACCACGCCCGACTGCTCGCGCACCTTGCGCTCGATCGCCTCGGCGATCTCCCTGCGGTCGCGCAGGAACTGCTTGGCGTTCTCCCGCCCCTGCCCGATCCGCTGGCTGTCGTAGCTGAACCAGGCGCCCGACTTCTCCACGACGCCCGCCTTCACGCCGAGATCGATCAGCTCGCCCACCTTGCTGATGCCCTCGCCATACATGATGTCGAACTCCACCTGGCGGAACGGGGGGGCGAGCTTGTTCTTCACCACCTTCACCCGCGTCTGATTGCCCACCACCTCGTCGCGATCCTTGATCTGGCCGATGCGGCGGATCTCCATGCGGATCGAAGCGTAGAACTTCAGCGCGTTGCCGCCCGTGGTGGTTTCCGGGTTGCCGAACATCACGCCGATCTTCATGCGGATCTGGTTGAGGAAGATCAGCATGGTGTTGCTGCGCGAGACGCTGCCGGTGATCTTGCGCAGCGCCTGGCTCATCAGCCGCGCGTGCAGGCCCATGTGGCTGTCGCCCATCTCGCCCTCCAGCTCGGCGCGGGGCACCAGGGCGGCGACGCTGTCCACCACCAGCACGTCGATCGCCCCCGAGCGGACCAGCGTATCGGCGATCTCCAGCGCCTGCTCGCCCGCGTCGGGCTGGCTGATCAACAGGTTGTCCACATCGACGCCCAGCTTGCGCGCGTAGACGGGATCAAGCGCGTGCTCGGCATCGACGAACGCGCAGGTGCCGCCACGCCGCTGCGCCTCCGCGATCGCGTGCAGCGCGAGGGTGGTCTTGCCCGAGCTTTCCGGCCCGTAGATCTCGATGATGCGCCCGCGCGGCAATCCGCCGATGCCGAGCGCGAGGTCAAGGCCCAGGGAGCCCGAGGGGATGACCTCGATCTGCTCGTCCCCGCCGCGCGCGCCCATGCGCATGATCGAGCCCTTGCCGAACGCCCGCTCGATCTGCGCCATCGCCGCATCGAGCGCCTTGCTCTTTTCCATCTTGGAAGCCCTTTCTCCACACCACGAGCGGACGCGCGTCGTGCCGCCTTCGCATCGGATGATTGCACGGTGTCGAACGCCGATCGCAAGCGAACATATAGCGAACTCGCGCTCTGACATACGCCATTAATCATCTGTTCGCAAATTGTTCTTGAGGGCCTGGGCCACAAGGTCCAGCAGCGCGGCCGGCCTATAGGGTTTGACCAGGTACCGCGTCTCCGGCCCGGCCGCCAGGGAGTGCGCCGCATAGCCGGAGATCAGGATCGCCGGCAGGTCGGGCCGCTCGCGGCGCAGTACGCCGAGCAACGCCGGCCCGTCCATGCCGGGCAGCGTGACGTCGGCCACCACCAGATCAAAAGGCGCCGTGCCGTGCCGCGCGAGTGCCGCCTCGGCCGACTCCGCCTCCGCCACGCGCCAGCCCGCCTCGCGCAGCGCCTGGGACGCCAAGCGGCGCAAGGCTGGCTCGTCTTCCACCAGCAGCACCGTGCCGGTTGCGGTGTCCACCAGCGGGAGGTGGAGCCGCAGGGTGGTGCCGCTGCCGGGCACGCTCTCGATCGTCACCGCCCCGCCCATCTCGTGCAGGGAGGCGTGCGCGGACGCCAGGCCGATGCCGCTGCCACGCGCACTCGCCTTGGTTGTGAAGAACGGCTCAAACACGCGCGGGAGCAGGTCCGGCGCGATCCCTGCCCCGTCATCGCTGACCTCGATCACCGCCCACGCGCCCGGCGGCACTGAGTCGGGGACGCCGGGCCGGGCGTGGTCGAGGCGCACGCGCCCGAGCCGCAGCGACACTTTCCCGCCCGGGCTGGTCGCGTCGCGCGCGTTCAGGGCCAGGTCGCGCAGCACCCGGCGCAACGCGTCGGCATCGGCGCGCGCGATCATTGGCCGCTCCAGAACTTCCAGGTCGAGGCGCCTGTCCGGACCCAGCACGCGGCGCAGCTCCCCTGCCCAATCCGCCAGCAAAGCGGCGAGCGCGACGGGCGTCGGGTTCGCCTCCGCGCCCGCTTGGCCCAGGAATCGGCGCACCAGGCCGGCGCCCTCCACCGCGCGCCGGCGGATCTCCTCCAGCTCGGCACGCACCGCGGCGCCGGTGCGTTTCATCCCGAGCACCACCTCGGCGCGCGCGATAATCGCCGCGAGCACGTTGTTCAGGTCGTGCGCCGCCCGCAGGCGCGGATCCGGTGGCCCGCTCACGCGGCCCGCCCGCGCAGGCGCCAGACGAAGGCGATGATCTCGGCCACCGCCTTGTAGTGCTCGGATGGCACCTCGGCGTCCAGATCGAGCCGGTAGAGCGCGCGCGCGAGCGGCGGGTTCGGCACCAGCGGGACGGCGTGCTCACGGGCCACCTCCCTGATCCGCTCGGCCATGGAATCGACCCCCTTGGCGACAACGCGCGGCGCGGCGTTCTGGGTGCGCTCATAGGCCAAGGCGACGGCGTAATGCGTTGGGTTGGTCACGACGACCGTCGCCTTCGGCACCGCCGCCAGCATCCGCCTGCGGGCGCGTTGCAGGCGCAGCCGCTTCAGCCGCGCCTTCACGCGCGGGTCTCCGTCGGTCTCCTTCTGCTCCTCGCGGATATCCTCGCGGCTCATGCGCAAGCCCCTGGCATGGCGGAAGCGCACCCAGGCGAGGTCGAGCACCGCGATCCCGGCCTGCGCGACTAGGACCGAGACCAGCAGCCGGGCCACCATCCCGGCCAGCCGCCCCGCGAGCCCGGCCACGTTCTGAAACGGCGCCTCGGCCAGCGCCGGCATGTCGGCCGCGAGCGCGTGCCACACCGCGATGCCGATGAGCAGCAGCTTCGCGAGTGAGCGGCCGGCCTCGATCAAACTGTCAGGACCGAGCAGCCGGCGCAGCCCGGCAACCGGGCTGATCCGCGCCATGTCCGGACGCAGCGTGGCCGGGCTGAACAGGAATCCGGTCTGGCCCAGCACCGCGCCCGCCCCGGCCACCAACACCAAGGCAAGCAGCGGTGCGGTGGCGCGCAGCCCCGCCGCCGCGGCTAGACGCAAGGCGGCGGACGGGGACGCCTCGCCCGATGCCGCGTGCTCGATCAGGGCTCGGAAGGTGACGACCAGATCCCGCCCAGCCGCCGGGGCTCGCCAGGCGAGGCCAAGCGTGGCGGCGCCGAGCACCGCCCACAGCACGACCTCGCGCGACACGGCGACCTGCCCTGCCTCCCGCGCGCGTTGCAGCCGCCGCTGCGTCGGGGCTTCCGTCCGATCTTCCTGGGTGTTCGCGCCCTCGGTCATCGCGATTTAGGGAAGTCCCGGCAATGCGCCGAAGCCGGCACGCACCGCATCCTGCCAAGCGAGGAGGATCGCCCCCGACAGTGCCGCCAGGATCGCGAGGCCGCCGAGGATCTGCGCCGGCATCGCCAGGAAGTACACCTGCACACGCGGCGCGATGCGGGCCAGGATGCCGGCCGCGACGCTCCACACGACGCTCGCCAGCAGCGCCGGCGCGCATAGGCGCAGCGCCAGGCTGAACCCCGTGGCCACGGCGCGCGCCACGGCTTCCGCCACCGCGCCCGAGGGCAGCACCGCGCCGGGAGCGAACAAGGCGTAGCTTCGCGCCAGCGCCGCGAGCGGCAGGGCATAGAGGCCCGAGGCCAGCACGATCGCCGGCGCGGCGAGGGCGAACAGGCGGGCAAGCGCGCTTGTCTGCGGGCCAAGCTCTGGGTCGGGCTGCAAGACGCTCGACAGGCCGAGCAAGGTGGCGAGGATCTGCCCGGCCATCGGCAGCGCCAGCACCAGCACGCGGGCCAGGAAGCCAAGCCAGAGGCCGACCAGCAGCTCGGCCCCCACCATCGCCGCCGCCATGGCGGGCAGGGCCGGGACCGAAGGGATCAGCGGCGCCACGACGGGGGTGAGCAGGATCGCAAGCGCGCCGGCGAGCCCGGCGCGGACCATCGCCGGCACGCCGGCCTCGGCCAATCCCGGCAGCACCATGATAGCCCCACCCGCGCGGGCAAGGACCAGGACGAAGGCGAAGGCCAGGTCGGGCAGCCCAGCCAGGAGCGCGGCATCCGCCTTGGTCACGAGGCGCCGATCGCGATGATCCGGTCCGTCAGCCGATGCGTGTAGCCGGACAGCGTGGCGAACATGAACGGCGCGGTCAGCGCCAGCATCACGGCGAGCGCGACAGCCTTTGGCACGAAGGCGAGGGTCGCCTCTTGGATCTGCGTCACCGCTTGCAGCAACGAGACCAGCGCGCCGATCACCAGGCCCGCCATCAGCGGCGGCCCGGCGAGCCGGAGCGCGACCAGGAGCGCGTCGCGCAGCACGGCGGCGACATCCGCCTCATTCATATCGGCATCTGCATGATTTGCTGGTACGCCTGCACCACGCGGTCGCGGATCGCGGTCGCGGACTGCAAGCTCAGTTCGGCCCGGGCCAGCGCGGTCACGACCTCGGTGATGTTGCCGTTGCCGGCGATCGCGGCCTGCGCCTGCTGCTCGGCGGCGTGGCCCTGCGCCACGGCGCCGCTCACCGTCTGTTGCAATACCGTGCCGAAACTCTCCTCTCCGCTTCCGCTTTCGGTGCGCTGATAGGCCTCGGCCGCCGCGCGCGGCGTGATGGCGGCGGGGATGAGGCCAGCCTGCCCGGCCGCGGTCATCGCAGCATACCGATCGTGCGGGTCAGCATCCCGCGGGTGGTCTGCATCACCGATAGATTGGCCTGATACGATCGCTCCGCCGCGCGCATATCGGCTAGCTCGACCAGCGCGTTCACGTTGGGCAGCTTGACATAGCCTTGCGCGTCGGCGGCCGGATTGGCGGGATCATAGCGCATAGGGAACGCGGCGCGGTCCTTCCCAATCGCGCGCACGCTGACCAGCTCGACGCCGAGCGCGCGATCCATCTTGTCGGCGAACGTGACGGTCTTGCGCCGATAGGGCTCCGCACCGGGGGTTGATCCGGTGCTGTCCTGGTTGGCGAGATTCTGCGCGATCGTGGTGAGCCGCGTGGTCTGCGCCTGCATCCCCGAGGCGGAAATCGCCAATGATTTTTCAAGGTCCATGCGTGCCTCCGTCAACCACTCGCGCCGCCCTGGCCAATCGCCGTGCGGAACAGGCCGAGATAGGTGTGATAGATCGCGCTCACCAAGGACTGTGTTGTGTCGGTGTCAGCGACCTTGGTCAGCTCCTGGTCGAGCGAGACGGCGTTGCCGTCGGGTTGGTGCCCGGTGGGCCGGATAGGCTTGGCGAGACCGCTCGTGTCGCTTGTGCCCACCAGATGGCGAGGGTCGGTGCGTGCCAAGCCGGCCCCAGCCTGATCCACCCTGGCGGCGAACGGCGCCACGTCGCGCGGACGCCAGCCGGGCGTGTCGGCATTGGCGATGTTCTGCGCCAGCACCGCCTGGCGCCGTTCCGTCCAGGCGAGCCGGCGCTCCGCGAGGTCGAACAATGCGATGCGGGTCGGGTCCATGACGCGGAGGGTAGGCTCATACAGATGAATGCCGGGTTAAGATGCGCGCGGCCCAATGGGCAGCTCAGCGGGCAACGTTTCGTTAAGGCTTCCCCGCTAAATGCAGGAGTATGAGTAACGCTCCGTTCGCCCCGTTCCGGGTGGGAAGCAAGGGGTTGGCGGAAACGCCGGCCTTTCCCGACACGCCGCTTGAGCGTGTGCGCGCCGGCATCGCTTCCCTGCGCCGCACTGCCTCCCTGGCTCGGACGCTGGCCGGGGCGGGGCGCCCCATCGACCTGACCGGGCTTGACGGGCAGGTGGGCCTTGTCTGTGCCCGCGCCCTCGACCTGCCCCCCGAGGAGGGACGCCTCGTGCGGAGCGATTTGCGGGCATTGCTGGCGGAGGTGGACGCGCTGGCCGCCTCCTTGTGCCTGACGCTCGTCCCCAGCTAGCTCTCCCACTTTCTCGGAGCACGGCAAAACGCCGCGCCATGCCGCAGACCTCCCTTGCCTCCCTGCTGACCGCGCTCGCCGCGCTGGCGGTAGTCCTCGCGTTGATCTGGGGCGCGGGGCGCCTCGCGCGCCTCTTGGGCCTTGGATCGCGCGGCCCGGCCGGGCGTGCCGGCCGGGCACTGAGCGTCGAGGAAACCCTGGCCCTCGACCAGCGCCGGCGGCTGGTGCTCGTGCGCTGCGCGGAGGGCCGCGTCCTGCTGCTCACGGGCGGCGGAGCCGATGTGGTGGTGGGATGGCTGCCAGCCAGCCAAGGCAACGGGATCGCGCCATGACCCGTCGGTATGTCTTGATCCTCGCGGCGGCGTGCGGGCTCGTTGCGATGATGCCGGCGATGGCGGCGGCGCAGTCGCTCAGCCTCGATCTCGGCGCCGCCGGACAGGCCGGCGCGACCAGCCGGCTGGTGCAGATGACCGCGCTGATCGCGGTGCTGTCGCTGGCGCCGAGCCTGCTCGTGATGGTCACGGCCTTCAGCCGCATCGTGATCGTGCTCTCGCTGCTGCGCAGCGCGCTGAGCACGCAGGGCACGCCGCCCAACATGGTGCTGATCGGGCTGGCGCTGTTCCTGACCTATTTCGTCATGCAGCCGGTGCTCGACCAAGCCTGGACGGCGGGGCTGCTGCCCATGAGCCAGGGCAGCGTGCCAGAGATGGAGGGGCTGCGTCGCGCCGCCGAGCCATTCCATCGCTTCATGACCGGCAATGTCCGTGGGACCGACCTCAAGCTGTTCCTCGATCTCGCCAACCTGCCGATGCCGGCGGAGCCGGACCAGGCGCCGTGGCGCGCGCTGGTGCCGGCATTCCTGGTGGGCGAGCTGCGCCGCGCCTTCGAGATCGGCTTCCTGCTGTTCCTGCCCTTCCTGGTCATCGACATGGTGGTGGCGAGCGTGCTGATGAGCCTCGGGATGATGATGCTGCCGCCGAGCGTGGTGTCGCTGCCGTTCAAGCTGATCTTCTTCGTGCTGATCGACGGCTGGCGGCTGGTGGCGGGGAGCCTGGTGCAGAGTTTCCGGTAGCCTGTTTTCGGCGCTCACGAAGGAACGGGGCCGGGCTGAGCCCGGCCCCTTGGCTCCTACCCACGCCGGATAATCTTGACTTTAATCGAGATCACCACGACGATAGGCAGGAGCCCGCGATGGTTTGGCATCGCGTCCTCCGTAGATTAGGCCATCGCGACGTCCGGTGGCCTGATCGGACGCCGGTCAGCGCATCTGGCCGGCGTCCATGTTTTAGCAGGAAATCCGTTCGGATCGGAAATCATCCTTTTCCGCGGGTTTTTACCCGTCGGGTGCGAACAAGCGGTATCAACGCCTCGGCAAGCACGCCGCGATATAAGGCGGCAAGTTGAAGCTGCCGGCCTGGATCTCCGGCGTCCAATACCGGGTCGTGCCCAGGATGCCGGCGGCCTCGGCGCGGCGGCGCAGCTCCTCGGGCGGCACGCGCGCCATCGCCGCGTCCTTCGCCGCCCAGCCCAGGGTCATGAAGCCGCCCACGTAGGTGGGCACCGCCGCGACATAGGCGGTCACGTGCGGGAAGAAGCGGGCGCGGCGGGCGCTCGTCTCGCGCAGCTCGTCGGCCTGCATGAACGGCACGCCGCACTGGTTCACCACCACGCCGCGCCCGGTGAGGATGCGCGCGCAATGCTGGTAGAAGCTGTCGGTGAACAACACCTCGCCGACGCCGATCGGGTCGGTGGAATCCACGATGATCGCATCGAACGCCGCGCCGGGCGCGCGGGCCACGTGGTCGATGCCGTCGCCGACGATCACCTCGGCGCGCGGGTCGGCCCAGGCGTCGCCGCCGATGGCGGGCATCAGTTCCCTGGCGAGCCGTATCACCTCGCCGTCAATCTCCACCATCACCGCGCGGCGCACCGTCTTGTGCTGCAACACGCGGCGCAGCACGCCGCCGTCGCCCGCGCCGATGATGAGCACGCTCTCCGCCTGCCCATGCGCGAGCAGGGGCACATGGGCAAGCATCTCCTGATAGACGAACTCATCGGCCTCGGTGATCTGCACCACGCCGTCGAGCAGCATGACGCGACCATGCGAGGGCGTCTCGACGATGACGATATCCTGGAACGCGCTCCGCACACGCGCGAGCTCGCGCGTCACCCGGAAGCGCTGCCCCCAGTCCGGATACAGCGTCTCGTTGACCCAGGCCGCGTCCGCCATCAGGCGACGCGGCCGCGCCGCTGCTCGTTGAGCTGGACGGAGGCGGGGCGGAACGCCGCCTTCAGCAAAGGCAGCGAGCGGTACGGGTCGCAGGCGCCGCACATGAAGATGTCAACCGCCGCGAAGTCCCGCTCGGGCCAGGTGTGGATGGAGATGTGGCTCTCCGCCAGCACGACCACGCCCGAGACCCCGCCATTGGGCTCGAAATGGTGGAAGTGGCTGTGCAGGATGGTCGCCTCGGCCGCCAAGGCCGCCGCGCGCAGCGCGTTGTCGATATGTTCCGGGTCCGTGAGGTTCTGCGCCCCCCAGAGATCGACCAGCAGGTGCGTGCCAGCGAACTTCTCCCCGTCCTTCTCGACGAAGTAGTCCTTCTGCACCGTGATGTGGGAACCCGCGCCGTGCGTTTGGGCGCCGCCCAAGTCCTGGTTCTCGCTCGGATCGTCCGAGACCATCCCCAGTTGGATGAGTGCCTCCATGGCATCCCCCTTCCTACCAGCAGACGGCCTGTTGGGCGGCAACCGCCCTCTTGGGCCAAGGCCGCGGAACATGGGGAAGCGAACCCGCGCGCGCAAGTGATTTTTGCGGTGCAGCGGGGATGCTTCATCGCGTGGTCTGAAGCCGATCGTAGCCCCTCCCCCCAGCCCCCCGAGGGGAGGGAGAGTCATTCCGCCGCGACCACCAGCGGACCGCGCCGCCGCGCCGCCGCGCGGGCACCGCCGCAACAAAGCAGGCTCGCCAGCAGCAGGGCCGCCACGAGCACCAGGACCAGCTCGGGATGGCCGCGGTCGATCAGGAAGCCGCAGGGCGCCGGGGTGAGGGCGGAGCCGAGGGGCAGGCCGGAGCTGACGAAGCCGAACACCTTGCCGATCTGTCCCGGCGGGGCGGCGTCCTTGACCATGATATCGCGCGGCGTGCGGCTCGCGCCCAAGGCGAGCCCGGCCAGGAACATGACCGCGACCACCACAAGCCCCGGCAGGCCGAGCCAGTTCACCACCAGCACGAGCCCGGCCGAGAGCGCGGTCAGCACCACCGCGAACGGCCCGACATGCTCCTTGTGCGAGTCGGCGAACCAGCCGCCGGCCAGCACGCCCGTGGTCGCGCCGAGCATGTAGGCGGTGAGGGCGGCCGAGGCGATCTCCAGGCTCAGCCCGTGCGTGGCGTGCAGGACCGTCACCAGCCAGGACTGCACCCCCGCGCCGCCCATCGCGCCGAGGGCGAAGAAGAGGAAGAACATCACCATCGTGCGGCTCAGCAGCAGGGTCCGCCCGCTCGCGCCCGCGCCGTGCGCACCTGACGCCTGCCGCGCCTGCTCCCGCAGGATGCTGCTTTGCAGGAGGATGGCGAGGACCACGGGAACGCCCAGCAGTCCCACCAGGATCAGCGCCGAGCGCCAGCCCATCGCCAGCATCAGCGCGGCGATGACCGGCGGGCCAGCGGAGAAGCCAAGGTTGCCGCTGAAGGTGTGCAGGGCGAAGGAGCGGCCCATCCGCTCCTTGTCGGCCGAGCCGCTGATGATCGCGTAATCGGCAGGGTGGATCACCGAGTTGCCGATGCCCGACACCACCGAGAGCGCAAGGATCTGCCAGAAGCTGGTGGCCAGCCCCATCGCCGCGATGGCCAGCGACATCAGCAGGGTGCCGCCCACCAGGAACCGGCGCGCGCCGTGGCGGTCCACCAGGAAGCCCACCGGGGTCTGCAACAGCGCCGTCGTCCCGGACATCAGCGTGATGCTGAGGCCAAGCTCGGCGAAGCTGACCCCGAAGCTCCGCTGCCAGGCGAGGAACATCGGGGGGAGGCAAAGCATGTAGAAATGCGAGAGGAAGTGGCCGTTGCCGATCAGGATGTTGACGCGGGTGGTTCTGCTTAACGCCATGTCACCGTTCCGAAAGCCGCGCCCAGAATGATCCCGCCGGCGCCGGCCGTCAAACAAGCGCCGGTCAAGCTCCGGCCAGCGACTGGCATGTCCAGCACGGCAACCGGGCGGGCGCCCGCTAACGCTCAAGTGATTGCTGGGACATGGCTGCCCACGGCCGCACGAATTTGGCTCGGATCACCGACTTGGATTATGTTTGCGCCTATAAAGAACGCGGTGGGGACGGAAACATGGTCAAGCAGGCAATCACCCTGGGACTATGGCTCTTGGCCGCAGGCGCAGTGCCCGCCATCGCGCAGCCCGAGACCAACGCGGCCGCGACGTCCCCGCCCGCGCAGCAGCAGGCCGGACCCAACTCGGCCACTGGCGCAACCGCGAATTTCGCCCCGAACGACCCGCCGGGCGAATGGCACCGCCAAGCGCGCGACTACGCCAACACGCGCTACAGCTCGCTTGACAAGATCAACACCGGCAACGTCGCCCAATTGCGCATGGCGTGGTCATTCTCGGATGGCATCAACGCCGGCCATGAAGGCGCCCCGTTGGTGATCGGCGACACGATGTACATCGTGACGCCCTTCCCGAACAACGCGTACGCCCTCGACCTGTCCAAGCCGGGCGCGCCGATCAAGTGGACCTACACGCCCGATCCCACGCCAATGGCGATCGGCAAGGCGTGCTGCGACACCGTGAATCGCGGCGCCGCGTACGCCAACGGCAAGCTGATCTACAACCTGCTCGACAACCACACCGTCGCGGTCGATGCCAAGACCGGCAAAGAGGTGTGGCGCATCAAGATGGGCAACGTCGAGGACGGGCAGACCATGACGATGGCGCCGTTCGTCGTCGGCAACAAGGTGCTGGTCGGCAACAGCGGCGGCGAGATGGGCAAGATCGGCTGGATCGCCGCCCTCGATGTCGATTCCGGCAAGGAACTATGGCGGGCCTACAGCACCGGCCCGGATTCGATCGTGAAGATCGGGGCCGACTTCAAGCCGTTCTACGACTGGATGAAGGGCAAGGATCTCGGCGTCAGCACGTGGCCGCCCAACATGTGGAAGCACGGCGCCGGAGCGGTCTGGGCCTGGATCTCCTATGATCCCGACCTCAACCTCATCTACTACGGCACCAGCAACCCCGGCCCGCGCGTGCCGGCGCAGCGGCCGGGCGACAACCTCTGGACCAGCGCCGTCTTCGCCCGCGACCTCGACACCGGAACGGCCAAGTGGGCCTACCAGTTCACGCCGCATGACCAATGGGATTATGACGGCGTCAACGAGAACGTCCTGATCGACCTGCCGATCAACGGCCAGGCCCGGAAAGTGCTCGTCCACTTCGACCGCAACGCCTACGCCTACACCATCGACCGCACCAACGGGGAGGTTCTGGTCGCGGCGCCGTTCGCCTACCAGAACTGGTCCAAGGGCATCGACATGAAGACCGGCAGGCCCATCGTCGATCCCGCGATGGAGCCCAAGCCGGATGTCAAGCTCGCCCATGTCTGTCCGCCGGACATCGGCGGCAAGGACTGGCAGCCGTCGGCGTTCTCGCCGCGCACCGGCCTGATCTACGCAGGTATCTTCAACATCTGCATGGACGTGACCGACCATCCGGTGGCCTTCATCCCCGGCACGCCCTATGACGGCATGGAGATGACCCGCGAGCCGGCGCCGGGCGGCCACTGGGGCGAGTTCATGGCGTGGAACCCGGCCACGGGCAAGAAGGCGTGGTCGATCAACGAGCAGTTCATGACCATGAGCGGCGCCATCGCGACCGCTGGCGACCTGGTGTTCTACGGAACCGCCGATGGCTGGTTCCGCGCGGTGGATGCCCGCACCGGCAAAGTGCTGTGGTCGCAGAAGCTCAGCTCCGGGGTGATCTCCCAGCCGATGACTTTTCTCGGTCCGGACGGCCGACAATATGTCGCCGCCTATACCGGGGTTGGCGGGGCGGCGATGGTGAGCGCTTCGATGGCCGGTTTCCCGGCGCGGGGAAGCACGCTCTACGTGTTCTCCATCAACGGCGAGTCGCCGAGCAGCGGGCCGGGCATGATCGCCACCGCGGGCGCGGCGGAGCCCGCCGCCATTCCGCCCGAAGCAACAAGCCGTAGGCGGTGAGGGTCTCATGAAACCCCAACATCGGATGCTCCGGATATTGCCAGCCGTCGCCGTGGCGGCCATCCTGGCGGGAAGCGGCCCTGCGACAGCGGCCAACGACAGCAATGCGCAGCCGGCGCCTGGATTGGCGCCGCCGAGCGGGGACGTGGGACGCGTGCCCTTGGGCGAGCTTGTGGAAGCCCCCGAGACCAACATTGGCGCCGAGATCACCAATCCAGTCGCTGGCCAGCCGCAAGCGGTGGCGGAGGGCCAACAATTGTTTATGCAAATGAACTGCGCCTCCTGCCACGGCTACGACGCCAAGGGTGGGATGGGTCCGGATCTGACCGGCAAGTACTGGCGCTATGGCGGGACGCCGGCCGCCATCTACAACTCCATCTACGAAGGGCGGCCACAGGGTATGCCGGCCTGGGGCAAGGCGCTGCCGCCGCAAGCGATCTGGCTCGTTGTTGCCTACATCCAGTCGCTTGGCGGTGCCTTCCCCGCCGAGGCCTACCAGGCGTCGCTTCAGGGTGATCGGCCGGGGGAGCAGGTCGCCCCGGAACTGTCCTTTGAAGCAGGTTTGAGCGGCCTCGCCCCCTCCACGCCGCAAGGCCAGGGTAGCCCCAACGCGAACCCGCAGCCGCCGAGTGGCTCCGGGCAGCGTTGAACCCATAATCGTTTCGGGAACCCCAAAGGCCGCGGCGCGGGTCGGGCCGCGAACCGTCGCGGGAGAAATAGGAGGACATGCGCGCGCCAAGGCTGTTGCATCTGGCATGGGCGCTGACGCGCGACAGCGTCATTGAGTTCTTCAACGACAACGCGCTGAGCCGGGGCGCGGCGTTGGCGTATTACACCGCTTTCGCGCTCGCCCCGGTGCTGCTGATCGCGATTTCCGTCGCCGGCCTCGCGTTCGGGCGGGAGGCGGCGCAGGGCGCGGTGGTGCAGGAGTTGTCCGGCGTGATGGGCGAGGAGAGCGCGCAAGCGCTGCAAACCCTGCTCACGGGGGCATTCTTCCATCGCGGCTCGGGATGGCTCGCGACGGCGTTCGGTGTCGTGACGTTGCTTATCACCGCGACCGGCGTGTTCGTGGAGCTGCAATCCTCGCTGAACGCCATCTGGAAGGCTGAGCCGGCGGCCTTCACCACGTCCGAGATCGTGCGAGCCCGCCTGCTCTCGCTCGGCATTCTCGCGGCCCTCGCGTTTATGTTGATCGTTTCCCTGCTCTTCAGCACCGCGCTGCACGCGGCGGGCGCCTACTTCACGGTGGTCTCGGCGCATCTCCAGACGGTGCTGATCGCCGGGAACGTCGTAGTCTCATTCGTCCTGCTCACCTTGCTGTTCGCCGCGATCTACAAGGTGCTGCCGGACCGCATCATCGCTTGGCGGGACGTGGGCGTGGGCGCGTTCGTCACCGCCGCGCTGTTCAGCATCGGGAAGTTCGCGATCAGCTTCTACATCGGCAGCAGCGCCATCGCGAGCAGCTATGGACCGGCCGGCTCGCTGATCGTGCTTCTGGTGTGGATCTACTATTCGACGCAGATTTTCTTCCTGGGCGCCGAGTTCACGAAGGTGTACGCGCAATCGCGCGGCAGGATGCCGGGGCGGTGAGCACGCCGGCCTTCCTAGAGCGTGTTACGCACCTAACCTCTGGTTGTGGCTCCCCACAGTAGCGTGAACGCCGCCCAAGGCTGCACTCGACCCAGAGGGGGCATTCGCACCGGACTTCTGCAACAGGTAAGTTGCTGTCGCATGGGAACGGGGTCTATTGTGGAATCCAGCCCCTTGGAGCAGCCAACCCCAAGCCTTCCGCGACGATTGTGACGCTCCACAATGGGTGCAGTAATTCCGCTTCCATCAATTGGAATGATAACTTTTACTATGTTCGCATTGTGCTGAGGTCAGGGATCAGCGTCGGGCAACAGGTGACGGTTTACGGCACTTCCCTCATTACCCGGTGACGCGCGTTTGAATCTTCTGGAGGGGTGCATCGCAAGGGTAGCGAGCCGATTGTTCCCGTCAAAAGCCCCAACGTTGAAGTAGCGCGGCACGCCAAAGGGCGCGAACAGCCAATTACGCTGGTTGGAAGCCTGCCGAGGCTGGATGTCCGCTTCCCACCGCGTGGATGCTCGCGACGAGCGCGCGCATGACGTGGAAGGTGCCGGCAAGGGCCGGCTCGCGCCTAATCCGGACGCCAGTGGGCTTGGCCCGGGCATCCAGCGGAGGCCCACGCACGCGGGCAAGTCCGTTGGATCCCCGGATCAAGTCCGGCAACGACGAAGAAGAACGTCGGGCCAGAACACGCCCTAGGTGAATTGACTTAGTTCAACCTAGCTTGGCGCTTGCTACCCCGCGCGCGGGAAACCCTTTTTTCACCTTGTTCGGCAAATTTGCACCGGCCCGTACGGAGCCGTCGATGTCGCCCGAACCAACCCGGACATCCAGCACTCAAACGAATCGCAAGGGACGCATCCGCCTGACGCTGCGCTTCAAGCTCGTCGCGCTCCTGCTCGCCTTCGGCATCATGCCGGCCGCGATCATCGGCGGAGTGGTCCTCGCGAATGCGTCCTACTTCCGCCAGGTGGTCATGGTCCGCATGGCCGACAGCGCCGTTGCCATCAATGACATCATCGACCGGAACCTGTTTGAGCGCTATGGCGACGTCCAGGCGTTCGGCTTGAACGTGGCGGCGCACGACCCGGCCAACTGGAAGCATCCTGGGGCGCAAAATCCGCTGGTCCGGGTGATGAACCAGTATGTCGCGGCGTATGGCGTCTATAAACTCGCGATTCTTGTCAATCCCAGCGGCGATGTGCTCGCGGTGAACACCGCCAATGCGCAGGGCAAGCCGGTTGACACCGACTGGCTCTACGGCCAGTCCCTCGCCTCCGCCCCCTGGCTCGACAAGACGCTCAAGGGACGCTTTCTGAAGGGACGCAACGGCTTCACCGGGACGGTGGTGGAGCAGCCGGCGGTCTCGCCGCTGGTCGCCAAGGCGTACCCGGGCGAGGACGGCTACAGCATCGCCTTCGCCGCCCCGGTGCGCGACCAGGCTGGCAAGCTGATCGGCGTGTGGGTCAACTTCGCCGATTTCAGCTTGGTGGAGCAGATCATCGGCGAGTTTTCCCGGCGGCTGTCGGCGGAGGGGATGCCCGGCGCGGAGCTGACGGTGCTCGACCGATCAGGGAACGTGATCGTGGACTGGGATCCGACCCGGCCCGATCAGAGGGATGGGTACCGGCGCGATTTCAGTGTGCTTGGCAAGCTCAACCTCGTGAGCGGGGGCGTTGCGGCGGCCAAGGCCGCCTCTGGCGGGACGCATGGCGCGATACTGGCGACGCATCTTCGCAAGCGCATCGAGCAAGCGAGCGGCTACGCGGCGAGCACTGGCGCCTATGACTTTCCGGGGCTTGGCTGGTCGATCCTGGTCCGTGTGCCTTCACGTGAGGCGTTCGCCGCGCTGAACTCGATCGAGAACCAGATTCTGGCGATACTCGGCCTCTCGCTCCTTGGCACCATTCTGCTCGGCTGGTTCGTTGGGCGCGGCGTCTCCGGTCCAATCATCAGGCTGGAGCGCGCGATGCAGCGTCTTGCCGAGGGTGACAACGCGGCCGAGGTGCCAGCCCTGAGCCGGCCCGACGAGATCGGCGACATGGCGCGCGCGGTCGAGGTGTTCAAAGAGAGTGGCATCGAGCGCGAACGGTTGGCCGCCGAGCGGGAGAGAGCGCGCGCCTCCGAGGCGCAGCGCACGCTCCACCTTGAGGCGCTGGTGCGAGGCTTCGAGGCCAAGGTGGCGAGCCTGGTCGGCATGGTGAGCTCGTCAGCGACCGAACTGGAAGCGACCGCGCAGGCCATGTCATCGACGGCCAGCCAGACCAACGCCCAGGCCGCGACCGTTGCCGCGGCGGCGGAGGAGGCGAGCGCGGGTGGGCAATCAGTCGCCTCGGCCGCCGAGGAGCTCAGCGCCTCGATCGCAGAGATCAGCCGCCAAGTCGCGCAAGCGGCGGCCGTCACCAGCAAGGCCACCGAGGATGCGGGCCGGACCGACACGATCGTTCGCGCCCTGGCCGAGGGCGCGCGGAAAATCGGCGATGTGGTGCAGCTCATCACCAACATCGCCGGGCAGACCAACCTGTTGGCGCTGAACGCCACGATCGAGGCCGCCCGTGCCGGGGAGGCGGGGAAAGGCTTCGCCGTGGTCGCGTCCGAGGTGAAGGGCCTGGCTCAGCAGACCGCTCGCGCCACGGAGGAGATCGGCGCGCAGATCAGCCACATCCAGGGGGCGACGAGCGAAGCCGTGGCGGCCATCCAAGGCATCGCCGGCATCATCGCCGAGATCCAGGCGATCGCCACGGCGGTCGCCTCGGCCGTGGAGGAGCAGGGCATCGCAACGGCCGAGATTGCCCGCGCCGTGCAGCAGACCGCGGCGAGCACGCGGGAGGTGACGGTGAGCATCGCCAGCGTCAGCCAGGCAGCGAACGAGACGGGCGCCGCGTCGGGAGAAGTCCTGACGGCCGCCGGGGCGCTGTCCAAGCAGGCGGAGCAGCTTTCGAGTGAGGTGGAGGGGTTCGTCGCCGAGGTGCGGGCCGCCTGACGGGCGGCCCCGGCTGGCGCGTTTCAGGCTAGTGTCCCCTGGCGCGTCTCGCTCGCCCTCAACGCGCGGGAGCCAAGGCTGGCTGGAAGCCGAGCGCGCCCAGCGTGGCCGGGTTGAGCTGGCTGTTCGCCTCCAAGCCTCGGCTCTGCTGGAAGCGCGCGATCGCTTCCTGCGTCTCCGGTCCCCAGACTCCGTCCAGCGCGCCATGGTAAAAGCCCATCTCCCGCAGCTTTCCCTGTACGGCCCGCACCTGATCGGGCGACACGGCGGCAGGCGTCGGAACGGGCGGAGTGGCCGGAGCCGTGGCGGGCTGGGACGTGCCCAGTAGCGCATCGATATTGAGACCCATTGTCGCGGCGGTCGCCTGGTTGAGCTGCCCCGTCACCTGCAATCCGTGAGTCTGCTGGTAGCGCTGCAACGCGACGACGCTGTCCGGCCCCCAGATGCCATCGACATGGCCGGTGTAGTCCCCGGCCTGGCGCAGGCGCTCCTGCACCGTCTGCACGGCGGAGCGGGAGAGCGGTTGGACATAGGTGAGCTGGGGCGGCAGGGGCTGGGCCTGGGCGGCGAAGCCGATGCCGGTGAGCAGGGCGATGGCGGGAAGCGTTCGAAGCTGCATCGTGTCCCTCCTGGCCCGAAAGGACGCCGGGCGCGCGTTTCGGTCCGGTAACGCCGTTCCGGGAGGTCGGTTCGCGCTCAGCCCCCCGGCACGCCCTTGGTGGTCGAGTACTCGAAATGCAGGGCCTGCCCCGGCCGCGCCACGGCATGGATCGCGTGCGCGGCCATCGCCGCCTCGCTGAAACCTTGCAGGATCAGCTTGAGCTTGCCCGGATAGCGCGCCACGTCGCCGATCGCGAAGACGCCCGGAAGGCTGGTCTGGCAGGTCGCGGGATCGACGCGGACATGGTGCATGTCGAGATCGAGTCCCCAGCCGGCGATCGGGCCGAGATCGGTCGAGAGGCCGAAGAAAGCGAGCAGCGCGTCGGCCGGCACGCGCCGCGCCTCGCCCTTCAGGGTCGCCACCTCCACCTCGGCCAGCACCCCGTCGGAGCCGTGCAGGGCGGCGAGCTGGTATGGGATGACCAGCTCGATCTCGCCGCGCGCCGCCGCCGCTTCGAGCTGGGCGGCGCTCTCCGGGGCGGCGCGGAACTTGGGGCGGCGATGCACGACGGCGACGCGCGCGATGTCCTTGAGCGCGAGCGCCCAATCCACCGCCGAATCCCCCCCGCCCGCGATCATCACGCGCTTGCCGCGAAACGCCTCGCGCCGGCGGACATAGTACTGCACCGCCCCGGTCGCCTCGTACGCGGCGAGCCCCGGCAAGGGCGGCCGGTTGGGGCCGAAGGCGCCGGCACCGGCGGCGATAAGGACAGCCTTGGCCCGCACCGCCTCGCCCCGGTCGGTGCCGAGCGTGAAGGCGCCGGCCTCGCCGTCCAGGCGCTCGACCCGCCGGCCGAGCAGGCGGGGCGCGTGGAAGGGCGCGATCTGGTGTTCGAGCCGCGCTACCAGCTCGCTCGCGGTGATCGCGGGATGCGCGGGGATGTCGTAGATCGGCTTCTCGGGATAGAGCGCGGCGCATTGCCCGCCCGCCTCGCTCAGCGCGTCGATCAGCACCGCGCTCAGCTTCAGCATTCCCAGCTCGAACACCGCGAACAGGCCGACCGGGCCGGCTCCAATGATGGCAACGTCGGTTTCCAAATCCTGGCTCATGCCGCTGCCGTATGGCATAGGTGGCATCGGGACAACCATTCGGTTGTGCATCTTCGGCGCGCTGCGGCAGATTGGCCGAAATGCCGGAGCCTGCCCGAGTCGTTGATCTTCCCGACCTTGCCGCGACCAGGCGGCTGGCCGGCGCGCTGGCCGCGTTGGCCCGCCCGGGCGACGCGATCCTGCTCGAAGGCCCGCTCGGCGCGGGCAAGACGGAGTTCGCGCGGGCCTTCCTGCGCGCGCTGACCGGGAACGCGGCGCTGGAGGTGCCGAGCCCGAGCTTCACCTTGTCGCAGACCTACGAGACGCCGATCGGCCCGGTGCATCATCTCGACCTCTGGCGGCTGGACGGACCGGGCGGGCTCGCCGAGCTTGGCTGGGATGAGGCGGTGGGTGATGTGGTGCTGGTCGAGTGGCCCGACCGGCTCGGCACGCTGCGGCCGGGCAAGGCCCTTATCTTGCAGCTTTTTCTCGGCCCCGGAGAGGCACGCCGCGCATGGCTGAGCGGTTGGCCCGACCGCCTTGGCGTGCCCGCGTGAGCACCGGCCCGCGCACCGCCCTGGTGTTGGCCGCGGGGCTCGGGCGGCGGATGCGCCCGCTCACCGAGACACTGCCCAAGCCGCTGCTGCCCCTGGGCGGGCGCACCCTGCTCGATCACGTGCTCGACCGGCTGGCCGAGGCGGAGGTCACGATGGCCGTGGTCAACGCGCATTGGCACGCCGCGCGGATCGAGGCCCATCTCGCGGCCCGCGGCAAAGCCGGGCTGCCGCCGGCGACCCTGGTGCGGCCCGAGGCCACGCTGCTCGAAACCGGCGGCGCCGCGCGCGCCGCGCGTGATCTGCTGGGGCCGGACCCGTTCTACGTGGTGAACGGCGACTCGTTCTGGCTGAACGGCCCCTGCCCGGCGCTGGCGCGGCTCCGCCATGCCTGGGAAGCGGGCGGCGCGGACTGCGTGCTGCTGGTCCACCGCGCGGCCCAGGCCCATGCCGAGGTCGGATATGGCGACTTCGCGCTCGATCCATGGGGGCGGCTGCGCCGGCGCGGCGAGCGCGAGGTGGTGCCCTACATCTACGCCGGAGCGCAGATCATCGGGCCGGCGCTGCTGGAACAGGCCCCGGACGGCGCGTTCAGCATGAACCTGCTGTGGGACCGCGCGATCGCGGCCGGCCGCGCGCGTGCCGTGGTGCATGACGGACCGTGGTTTCACCTCTCCACCCCCGCCGACCTCGCCGAGGCCGAGGCGATCCTGAACGCGGGGTTGCCGGGATGAATCCTTTAAGATGAACCTGTTCACCATCCCGCCGCACCTGCCGTTCCTGGACGTCGTTGCCGCCGAATGGCTGGCGAGCGCGGGGCATGATCCGCTCGCCGCGTCCGATGGGCTGATCCTGCTGCCCACCCGCCGCGCGGCGCGATCACTGGCCGAGGCGTTCTTGCGCGCGACGCGAGGCCGGGCGCTGCTGCTGCCGCGACTCGCCGCGATCGGGGCGCTGGACGAGGCGCCGCTCTCCCTTGCCGGCACGCTCGACCTCCCGCCTCCGCTGGAGCCGGCGCGACGCTTGGCGGCCTTGTCGAAGCTGATCCTGGCCATGAACGGCAGTGGCGGCGCGCCGCGCACCGCCGACCGTGCCTGGCCGCTCGCCGAGGAGC
>DATFDN010000182.1:0-18439 GCA_035252035.1 Acetobacteraceae bacterium
GAGGTCGGCAACGGTGAGGTCCGCAACCGGCTTGTCCACCGCGTTCATGAGAGCCACGGCGACGCGCGCATTCGCCACTTCATCCGCCGCGTGGCCGGGGGAGACCAGACCGGAGCCGCGAAGCTTAGGGCGTGTCGGCAGCGCGGCGGCATAGGCGTCCAGCAAGTGCCCGATCGTCCGTGTGCGCTTGGCGGCTTCGGCTGCCCTTGCCCTCCTCTCCGCTGCGGGGTCATGGCCGGCCGCCGTCTTGCCCTTCAGTTCGTTCGCCGCGTGCCGTGCCGCCTCCGGGCTGTGGCTGGCGGGGTTGCCGAGCGTGACGGATCGGTTCGGCCAGCGCCGGCCGGTGGCTGGATCGGCCCCGCGGGGCCGGTAGGCATAGCTCCACGCCATCGCCGTCGGGTTCACAATCAACGCCAGGCCGCGGCACTCGGCGTCGCGCACCACCAGCCGCCGCCCCGGCGCGCGGCGCTTCCACGCGGCCTCGATCACGGCGCGCGTGATCTTGACCGGCCCCTCGCTCGTCACCGTGACGCCCATCGCCTGCGCCTGTCCTGTCGCCAACGTGTCCTGTTCGCCGAATTCAGCGGGTCCGGCTGAACAGGACATTGACAGGACACACGGGGCGTGGTCAAGCGGAACGTTGCGCAATTGGAAGTTACGGGGCGGGGTCAGTGTTCCAATCTAACCCTAGAGAGTAGCCGCTTGTTGCGGGATTGATCGGGGCGTAGCGGGAGGCTGCGGAAAGGTTGCAAAAGTGACTCTTAATCAGCGGGTCCAAGGTTCGAGTCCTTGTGCGCCCACCAGCACTGCGACGCTCTGGCCGCGCGCCTCCCCTCCTCGGAGGAACGTCCGGTCCCTGCTCAATCGAAAAACCGCTTGAGCGCCAGCCACAGGGAGGCGCCCCGCCCCTCGGCCCTGTCGGGCCCGACAAGGCGCACCGCGAGGTGCGGGTCCAGGGCGCAGAGGAATGCGTCGTACCAGCGGTCGTTGGCGGCGACGGGAACCGGCGAGAGGGCTCGCACGGCATCGAGCCACACGTCGAAATCGTCGTAGGTCACAGCGGCCTCCCATGAGCGGGGGCGGTTTACCGGCGGCGCGGTCAGCGCCGCTGTGACCTGCCCCACACGCACGGCATTGCCGGCCGACCCATCGCCGCAGCGGCTGCGCTCAGCTCGCCAGCCGAACACTGTCGAGGCCGCGCCACAGTGAGCCGGCTCACACCCAGTCTGGCCCTTTCCTGATATTACGATTGAAACAACGGGGCTGGCGCTGACATGCCGCCCACTCGAAAGGTAGGAGGGGACGTGTTCATTGGTCGTCGTGACGGCACGGGTGAAACCAAATGTCGCAATGGCGCTTCCCGCATCAGTGCCCTTTGTAGCGAATCGTGATCAATCATGGGACCACCGGAGAATGACCCCCAGATCGGAGGCGGTGCGTGCCCCGTGCGTGCGGCTGGCGACGTTTGCCGGGCCGTGTCGCAGGCCGATGATCTCGTGCTCCCGAAACACCGGCGCATGGTCGTCCAGTATTCAACGGACGAAGCCGGTGTCACCGAGCTGCACCTCTATTACGGCGACAAGGACATATCCTTTGCCGAGTCAGACTTGTTTCCGTTCGGTGAAACACTTGCCAAACAGGCCCGGTTCACCGCAGGCGACGCGACGCGCTGGGGCGCGGGATATGAGTGGCCCAGAGTCCAGGATCTTCTGCAACAATTGATTGACGAAGGCATTTTGGTCCATGCCATCGGCGTCGAGCGGCAAACCGCTTCGGCCGGTGATGCGATCCGTCCCTCGCCGCTGCCCCCATCGGCCTGCCCGGTGGCGCGAAGCTGGGACGAATGTGAGGCGATCACGCAGGAGCTCGCGGGCCGCCCGGTCGAACTGGGCTATTTGGAACTGATCGTTCCGGTATTCCGTGTCGCCCATATCGCCCTGGACGCCGATCAGCGCCAAGTCGGGGAGGCGAATGTGTTCCCGCCCGCGCTGCGGCTGGATGTGCCGACGGAGTGGCGAACCTGCAATCTTCCCGGCAGCCGCTATCAAGACGAGCGACCCATGAACGTAACCGCGATGCGGGTGATGCGCGCGCATTGGTCGCAGATGATGGCGGCGGCGCTTCGGGTGCGGGAGGGCTATCTACGACGGTTCCCGGAGGCTGAGGGCGCGTGGACCGTCGGACACCTAGAACGTCTGTCCGCGGCGGTGCTCGCGGTTCCCACCTATCAATTGGTTCGCCGGCACCATCGCGTCGGGAACGGCGAGTTGCACCCGGCCCTGTCGTCGTTGTTCCGCGTCACGGACGGCGTGCGCATGACGATGCACCGGATGCTGTTCGATCCGGCCAACGAGCCCACGCGGCCGCCCCACCAAGGCGTGACGGTTGACGACATTCTCGACTACGCCGAGCGGAACAACTCCTTCCATTCCACTCATGGTGTTTGCGCCGGCCCCGGGGCGATGGTGCGCGAGCTGATTCAGATCCTGTTGGAGGGGCGCGGTAGCGCGGATTATGCGCATGTGGCGTTCGAGCCAGCGGTCCAGGCCGCGTTCGACGATCTGGATGCCGCGATCGACTATGGGTTTCACGGACTGCGGGCCTACGCGGCGGTGTTCTCGCTGTGGCCTATGATGGCCCGGGCGTATGAACAAATCGCCGCGACGGTGGAGGCCTGGCCTTCTGCCGACGCGCCTGTGGTCGCCGCCTTGCGCGAAGGTATGCGGGCGCATTGCGAAGCGTTGCTGCGCACCAACCTCGCGCATGAGAGGTGGCGCGCCGATCGCGGAGGCGCCTACGCCGACATGTACTGTCAGTGCGGACGCGGCTTGGCGGGTCTCGCCGACGCGCCAGGGCTGGACGCATTGCTGACTCCCGTCTGGACCAGCGCGCACCGGCAGACCGAAGCCGAGCTTCAGGACATTCTGCGCAGCCGCTTTGATGGAGCAAGCGAGACCTCCGAGGCGTTTGTCCAGAATCTGTCCGCTCGCGTCATGGACTTCCTGTTGCGCGAGCAGGCGGTCCTGCGGACGGGGGCCGCCGTTCAAAGCGACATCAACCGGCTTCTCGGCCGCGAACAGCCCAAGCGGGCGATCAGGGCGGCTGATATCAAAGTCTATAACGTCATGCTTGGGCCTGACCTCGATCACCTGCCCCACCTGATCGACGAGCTGGAGCGGCTGCTCGGCCTCCGCATCGAGCTCGACAGGAACAGCCTCACGATCGCCGGACGGGATACGGCGCCATGATCGTGGGGGCTCGGAATTCCACCGGCATGGTGCCGGTGGGATGGCGTGCAAATCCGCACGCGTTTGCTGGGAGAGTAACATGAAGATCAAGACGAGCATTCGCGCAGGCCGCATGGCCGGCTGCGGCACCGGTGGCGTTGTGAGGCCCCCGCGACCTGTGCTTGCGTGAAGACACTTCTGTCACCTATCAGTCGCGACTAGAAGAATGGCACGTGGACGCGAGCGATCGCGCCACGTGCCACTCTTTTTTGATGTCGCTAGATCAGTTGCCTTTGGGCCAGTCATAGGCTTGTTGGGGCTTTGAATATGGATGGCGTGATCAACAGTGGCTCGCGTCAACGGGCACGCCCGCGCGAAGCACTCGGCTGACCTCCATGGGCGCGCGTGGTGGAGCGATGATCGAATGTCGCCGAGCGGCACCGCTCATGGCCATGATGTTCGCCGCCGCTCTGACGGCGTGCGCCTCCCGGCCTGTCGTGGTGGACCGCCTCCCCGCGATCCCCACCGCTTTCCGGGAAGCCCCTCCGGCCGCACCCCAGGGCGCGGTCGCCGGAACGCCGGCGAATGGCGCGTGGTGGCTGGTGTTCGCCGACCCGCACCTGGATGACCTCGTTCAGCGCGCTGGCCGGAACAACTTCACTATCCGGCTGGCGGCGGCGCGGCTGGCAGAGGCTCGCGCCCTCCAGAAAGCGGCTGCCGCGGCCCAGTGGCCAAGGATCGGGCTCAGCTTCAACGCCACGCGTGAGGAAGGGCTGCTCACCAACGCCGCCGGCGGCAGTGGCCCGTTGTATGTCGCCGGCGCCAATCTGTCGTACGAAACCGACCTGTTCGGCCGCCTGGCACGGGAAAGCAAGGCAGCCTCCTCGGACACCGCCGAGCGCGAGGAGCTGCTGCGAGCGGCGAAACTTTTGGTTCAGGCTGATGTGGCCCAGACCTATTTCACCTTGCGTGCGCTTGACGCGGAACGCGCGTTGGTGCGCGATACCGTGGCGTCACGTCGGGAGACCGCGCGGCTCACCGGAGGACTGCTTCGCTCAGGCCTCGCCTCGGAACTGACTCTCGTACGCCTGCGCGCCGAGGCGGAGGCACTCGCCGCCGAGGCGGTGACATTGGACCAGCGCCGCGCGGAACTCGAACACGCCTTGGCGGTCCTAGTGGGAGAAACCGCGTCCACCTTCCAGATCGCCCCAATGTATCATTCCGCTTCGCTGCCAGCCATCCCGCCGGGCGTTCCAGGCACGGTTCTCGTTCGCCGCCCCGATGTCGGGGCTGCTCGGCGGGCGATGATCGCGGCACAGATCCGCACCGGCGTGGCGCGGGACAGTTGGCTTCCCACCCTGTCCCTGACCGCCTTTGGCGGATTTGCCTCACCCGTTCTGGGCTCATTGCTCGCCGCGTCCGCGGCAGGATCGGGGCTCGGAGCTTTGTTCTCATTGCCGATATTCGACGGCGGCCGTTATCTCGCGGCCGTGGCCAAGGCGAATGCGGATCTTGACGCCGCCGCCGCGAACTATGGCCAGCAGATCTTGGTCGCGATCAAGGATGTCGAGGACCAGCTTTCCACCTTGCGCCTCTTGGCCGAGCAGGAAACGGTCCTGAAACGGGCAACCGACGCGGCGCTCCGCACAAAGGTCTTGGCGGCGTCGAACTACAAGAACGGGCTGGCAAGCCAGCTCGAACTGCTTGACGCCGAGCGGAACGAGTTGCGCGACCGACGTCAGGTGCTGCTGGTTCACGCCGCCCGCTTCCAGGCCACCGTCGGCCTCATCAAAGCCCTGGGCGGCGGCTGGAATGTGGTGGCCACTCCCGCCGTTCGCGTGGCGTCGCGCTGACCGGAACTAGGGATGCGCGATAACGACCAGCGTGCGAGCGTGCGCGACGGCGCTTCTCAGGCACGCCTTCAGCGTCTCTGGGTCCAGCGCGGCGAAACTCTCGTCCAGGATCGTCAACGGCGCGTCCTGCAACAGTGCGCGCGCCAGGAAGACGCGACTGCGCTCGCCATGCGACAACTGCCACCCGGTTTCGCCAACCTGTTGCATCAGGCCGGCCGGCATACGCTCCAGCAGGGCACCAAGACCGAGCTCGACGCACAATGCGCGTGCCTCCCGCAGGTCTTCCTCCGACGCTGGCCAGTCACGGCCCATCAACAAGTTGAACGCCAGCGGACCCGTCAGGATATGGTTCTCATGGAACTGCGGCGCCTCGGTGGCCAGGCGATGCCAACCTGACCTGAGCGTGGGCCTGTCCAACCCGTTCAGCAGCAGCAGGCCGGATTCTGGTGCGCGCAAACCAGTCAGCAGCGACGCGAGGGTTGACTTCCCACCGCCGGACGCGCCCTCCAGCAAAATCTTTTCGCCTTGGTAGATTGTCAGATCCAGCCCCCGCAGGATCGCCCGGCGCTCAGGCCCGTAGCGAAACACCACCCCGCTCGCTTCGATCAGCTTCCGGTGTGACACCTCCGCGCCAGCTTGGGTGGGCGGCAGGATGGGTGTTTGCTCGGTCGGCGCGCGTGCGGCCCGGAACAGGTCGGATACCAAGGTCCAGGCCACCCCGGCCTGCGACAGGGCCGCGGCACCCCTGGAGATCCCGGCGAAGGCCCGGTTCGCCAACATGATCCCACCCAGGCTGATCGCAGTTTCGGCCGGACTCGCGGTCCCCAAGATGAAAGCGGGCGCGAGGCCCAGAAGCGCCGCGACAGCCCAACCGCCCGCGGCGCCGGCCGCGACCGGCGTGATCGCGCGGTCCAGTTCGCGAGAGAGTTCCAGGTAATCCCGCACGGAACGGTCCTCGGCCTCGTCGCGCCGGCCCGGCCATTCCTGCGCGAGCCGGGTGCGATGGCCGACCATGTGCTCGATCAGCTCATGCGTCCTTTCCAGGCGCGCCGAGGACCAGGCTCGCAGCCGGCGGTGGTAGCGCCAACAGAGGGCCGATGTCGCAGCCAGCCAGACCAGCAGCGCCAGAAGGTGCCAACACCCACCCGCGCCAGCGGTCAAAATCCAAGCGGAGAACATCAGCTCCACCGCCGCGGCGAGGACGGTCATGCCGCCGTTCAGCGCCAGCAGTTCGAGCGCCTGCGATTCCATGACACGTCCGAGAAGCTGTCCAACGCCCTGGTGCCTCACCGCATCGATATCCATGCGTAGCGCGCCGGCGAGCAGGCGGTTTTTGAGGATACGTCCCAGATCAAGTGCGAAGGTTGCGTCGAACCAGGCCGCGCTGAGCCGCAGGGGGATGTTTGACACCAGCAGCAGCAGCCACGCGACCAGCCAGGCTAGATCCAGCCTTCCGTCCAGCGCTGCCGCGCCGATCAAGGCCCAGCCGATGATTTCCACCAGATACACGCCCGTCAACAGCGCGACCACCCAACCCAGGCGGCGGATCAGACCGGCGCGCGCCAATTGAGCGAAAAAGGGCGCCCTCGCCGGAAGACGCAGAAGCCAGCACCCGCCGACCATTTGGCCCGCCAATCGTTCGCGCAGCATGGCTGCTCGAACCCGGTCCCGGCGGCCGGGGGCGACCTTGGCGGTGTCCAGCAGCCGGTCAAGATCGCGGATCAATGGCACCTCAAACCGCGCCGTCGCGGCCGCTCGGATCGCGTCCACCGGACGCCGGTGGAGGCGCAGATCGGGGCCAATCAACGCGACGCTTCGGCCTTTCGCCTCAAGCAACAAAAAGAACCGAGTCTCCCTCCCGTCATGCAGCGCGCACACCATTGGGCACGCCCTCATTAGGCTCCGCTCAAGCTCCGGCAGCGGAAATTCCACCGGCTCGGCCTCAACCCCTAGGTGTCCGGCGGCCCATTCAAGCCAGTTTCCAGCCTGGGCTGGCGTCTCGATCGAAGGGGCGGCGGGCATCGCCGCCCCCCTCCGGGGGGCGTCGCGCAGGCCGGACCGCAGTGCCAGCGCCTCGAGCGCCTGCCCCAGGCGGTCCGGAGGCCAGCTCAGGTTCATGAGGTCCGGATCAAGGCTGGACGCGCAGCCCGGAATACATGTCCAGGCCTCGGCGTCCGGCGCGTCCATCACGCCACCTCGTGGGCCGGCACCTCGTGGGCGCGGCCATCGCGGATTGCGATGCGGCGCCAGTCCTCGCTGCCCCATAGCTGATCAAGGACTTCCCGTTCCGCGTTCAACAGCCTCTGGTATCGCGACGAGGCCGCGGCAAGGCGTTCGGGCTGGCCGTCTTCTACAATCCGCCCATTATCGACCACCAGAACCCGGTCAAATAGCCTCGTCTCGCCAACGTCATGGGTGACGCAGAGCATCGTCACGCCGCGCCATCGCTTCCGCGCGTCGGCAAGCGAGGCGGATCGACGGTCGCGGTCCATCCCGCGGAACGGTTCATCCAGCAGCACCAGCCGCACATCGCGTTGCGCGACGGCGCGGCCAAGACGTACTCGCTGCCCCTCACCGCCCGAAATCAGCGCACCGCCCTCCCCGAGCTTCGTTTGCAGTCCCTCCGGGAGGTTACGCAACACACCTCGCAGCCCCGCCGCGTCAACCGTGTCACCGATCCGGGTCAGCCCTCCATCCTCCGAGCTGTAGCCGAGATTATCGGCGAAGCTCCGGTTCCATATCTGGATCGCCGGATCGACCCAGGCGGTGCCGCGCCGCAGCGCGTCGCGCGTGTCGCTGGTCATTGGCGCGCCATCCACGCACAACGCTCCGGTGGAGAGCCGGTGCCAGCCCAAAAGCAGCCCAATCAGCGTTGACTTCCCCGCGCCGGACGCACCGACGATGGCGATATGCTCGCCTGGCGTGATCGTCAGATTGAGGTCGCGCAGAATCTCGTGTCCCGCTGCGACGACGATCCCCTCCCTGATCGTGATTGAGACTGCGCGGGATCGCGAGGCGTTATGCAGTGGTAGGCCGCTGCCCGCTTCTTCCTCGGGCGCTGATAGCGGCTCCATCAATCGCGCTAGGCTATTCTGCTGCATGGGCAACTGCTGCGCCAGCGTGGTCAGCCCCTGCCCGATCACAGGCAGTTTCAGCGTCCAGTAAACCAGCAGCAAATCGCCGCCCGTCACGTTGCCGGTCCGCGTGAAATGGCTGAACAACAACCCGCCCGCGAGGCCTACGCACAGCAGCGACTGCGCGCCATCGACGCAAATCGACAACGTGAGCCGATGGCGGCCCGCCCGTGCCCATTCAACCAGCAAACCTTCATGTTGGCGCCGCACCGCTCGTTCAGCACGATGCACCCGGACTGGAACCAGGCCGATCAAGGCATCCAGATAAAACCCGCCGAGAGCGCCGGTATGGTTACGGACGCGCAGATCCCGTTCTTGCATCAGCGGCTGTGCCGCCGCTGGAACGCCGATCGCCGCGACGGCGATCGCAAGGGCAAGGCCGGTGTCGCTTGGATCGATTAGAATGATTCCGCCAAGCGTCAGCAGCAACTCGGAGAGCGCTTGCGCAAGATGCGCGGCCATGCCCGGCAGCAGCCGCGCCGTATGGATCACGTGACCGCGGTCGGCCATATCGGAGACCGGCCGGCTCTGGAAATAGCGATCCGTCAGGCGCGGCATCTTGCTCAGCAACGCCATGCGCAATCGCATCTCCAGGTGCCGCCCGAGCCGCATCGATTCGGTGACGATGGGCACCTGCGCCACAAGCCGCAGCGCCACGAAAATCAGGACCGCTCCGATCGCCGCCAGGCGCTGGCTACCGAGGTTAAGCCGGTCCGAGGCATCCAACAGGGCGCGGAACAGCAGGGTTTCGATCAGCAACGCGGCTGAGGCGGCCGCGATCGCCGCGACCAGAACCACGGGCCTGACCACACCCTCGTCCCGCATAAGGCTCAACAAGGCCCACAGCGGCCGCGCGGGCCGTTCCCGCAACGCCGTGGCGAGTTCGGCCGGCAGCGGCGGGGCTGTAGCCGGGGCCTCCCCCAGGTCGCCCGCATGACGGCCGGTGACACGCAGCAGCGCGGCCCCGCGCAGGATTAGACGCTGCTCGATAGGGTCGGTACTCTCCAGATCGGGCCTGACCATCCAGTAGGGGGGTGGGATGATCCTGAACATCTCGAAGGCGCTGGTCCGGGCGTCGTCGAACACCGCTTCAAGCACGCACAACGCCGCCGCGCCGGCCTTAAGCCCTCCGGCGTCGATCACCGATTGAACCAGACGCACGCTGGCATCGAGCGCGCCAAGGCCGAACCAGCCCGGATCGGCCAAGGCCTTGTCACGCAGCGCCACCCCCGCGCGGCCGCCAGCACCTATGCGCGCCAAGCGTTCCTCCAACGGCCGCAGGAATTCATCGGAGCCGGCCCATGTTCGCCAGTCATCGGCGGAAACGCTGGTTTGGTGGCGGTAAATCTCGTCCATGAACTCGGCGCGCCGGACCCAGCGCCGCCCGACCGCGGGGTCCATGAGTTGCAGCCAGCCGTTCAGCTGGCGCCAGACCACCACGAAATGCGTGCCGCCGCTGGGCTGGCGGACGACGATCAGGGCGGGCAAGACGCTGGCGCCGCGCAGGAGCAGATGATCGGTGGGCAGCATCATCTGTTCGGCTTCGACGCCGAGCTGATTGGCCACCACCTCGATCGTGTCGATCGAGGTGCCATCGACATCCGTTTGGCAGGCCTCGCGCAACCGGCCATAGCTGACCGGGATGCCGAAGCCCTCCAGCAGGCACTTCAAGGCGGCCGGCCCGCAGTCCATTGCCGAGGTCTGCACGACCTCCGGCACAAGGAACTTCCGGGACGCGCGCCGCACTGTCACTCGGCGGGCTCGCCGAGCTCGGCGCTGGTTTGGCGCATGGCCCCCGACAGCATCAGGCCGGCGGCCCGGAGAACGAGGGAAGCGGGGGTGGCTCGTTCGACGGCGACCTCGATCACACCGGGGAGGCCGTGTTGCATGATCCGAGTTGGATTACCGGCGGGGGCCGGGGTGAATTCAACCCGGACGGCGCCATCGCGGATCTCGGTCGCGACCCGGCTAACGGTCGCGTTGATGCTGCCATATTGCGCCCAGGGAAACCCGTCGAGACGCATCGTCGCACGCTGGCCTGGACGCACGCGCCCCATCGCCGAGCGCGGGGCGAAATCGCCCACGATCATGAGTTCGCCCGGCGGCACGACGGACACGAGCCGCTGTCCCTCGGCGACATAGGCGCCCACGGACAGGGCCGCTACATCGCCGATGCGGCCTGTGACCGGCGCACGGATGACATGCCGGCCGATCGTCTGCTGGATTCGCGCAACCGCAACACGCGTCGTCGCCATCTCTCCTTTCAGGGAGACAATGGACCGCTTCAGAGTCTCAATCCGCGCCTCGGCCTCATGCGCACGCACTTGCCGGTCCTGCTCCAGACGCCGCAAATCCGCCGCCATCGCATCTTTTGAAGCGCTGAGTTTGTCGGCCTCGGACCGCGCCCGCAGCGCATCGATTTCCGCGACACCGCCCACCGCGCTTTGCTTTCTCAGGCGGCTTTCGTTGTTGCGGGCGAACTGGACCATCGCCTCGGCTTCCTTGACGCGGGCGCCTGCCGCCTCAAGCGCGGCCTGTGTTGCCCGCAGATCCTCGTCCTTGGCTTGCTCCAACGAAACGAGTTCCGCCCGCATCGAGGCGATTTGCGGCGGCAAGCTGGTCAGCCTAGCCTCCTCTTCCGCGAGGCGGAGCGTCTCGGCGCTCGCGTCCAGCGCGATCAGCGCCTGGTTCGCGAAAACCTCCTGCCCAATAGCCACGGACGCCGACGCGATCCGGCCCGATAAGGGAGCAGCCACATGATGCGGGAGCTGCATGACCTCAAGCCGGGCCTTTCTGGAGGTCTCGTAGACTGTCACGTCGCCAAACGCGAACCAGAGCGACCAGGCGCCCAGAAGGACAATTCCAGAGAGCCAGGCGAAGATCGGGGCGAGCGAGCGATCATTCGCCAGGGACCGCGTGGTCTGGGAGAATTGCGTCGGCAAGACTGGCTCTCCGTGTGCTGGGCCTCGGCAACGCTCGCGTTCGCAGATCATCCCGTCGAACTGGGACTAATTTTAGGTCGGGATGGCAGGTGCTACCTGTGCTTCAGCTCACACCGGCAGCGCCGGGGCAAAGCACGGTTCCCTAATGCTCGCTTCAGTCTCAGACAGTGGGCAGCCAGCGCCCCTCGACGGCATACGCCTCCGCCTCGCCCGGCCAGGGGGGCATGGTCACACCGATCGCCACGAGGGGCTCGTCTTTGCTGTCGCAGCGAAACTGGAAATGTGTCCCGACTGGGATGGTGACAGAAATTCCAAGGCCGACCTCGACAATTTCGTCCCGGCCCCCAAGCCTTCGCCACATCCGCCCGCGTCCAGAGATGAAGTACCAGATCTCTTCGACATTCCGGTGTGCCACCGAACGGGAGACGGATAGCGGCGGCAATGCGAACTGCGCCATGCTCCCCCGCCCCGTCTGGCACAGGAGCCGCACCTCCGAGCCATCCGGAGCGGTCGCGTCGGGGGTGCTCTCGATCCGCTTGGTCTCAAAGGACATCGGGATCGCCGTTCCGAAGGGGAGGACACAGCGCGCGCCGACAGGCCTGCCAAGGGGCAGACATGGCGCGCGGGCCCCCGTCCTGCGGCAGGCCCGCGTCTACCGCCCTCGGGCGGCATATCCGGTGTTCACCGGCACTCAAGCACCAGATTGTTGAGGTTGCCTCAGCTCACCTCCTCTCAGCCTTTCAGCAAGAGATGATCCGGTCGTGCCCCGGTGGCGTCATTTTCTGAGCCTCCTCTGGTTCACAGACGCAAACCTATTATGCGCCTGCCCGCTTTGCAAGCGGGACGCGAAAATCTAGCCGTGGCAATCCATGAAGATGTTCCGGTACCCGACGGCCATGTTGCCGTTCGGGTTGAGGGCGACGGCCTGGCGGAGGCCCTGCTTGGCGCCGAAGGCGTGCCAGACGCCAACGCCGTCCTGGTAAAGCCCGGTGATCTCCGAGAACCCCACTTCTTCCATGCGTCGCCTCGCCGCCTCCGGCGTCGCGATGCCATGGCCCGAGCGCAACGCCCGCTGCGCCTCGACATAGTCGAAATAGGAGCTGTGCCACCCGCATTGTAACGGATTTCTCCACGCCAGGGCGGTCCCGCTGCCGATCACCATGAGAATGGCGCACACCGTCGTGATCCCACGCATTGCCCGAACTCCACCGCGTCCAATCGGACCTCATATGGGCGTTCGGCCGAAGGGGGTTGAGGGCGACGAAGCCTCGGGCAATGCTGGCACCGAGCGTTGCCCGCGATCAAAGGAGGAATCGACATGCAGGACCAGCCCCGCCTTCCGTCCGCCCGCCGCCGGACCCTGATGCGCGGGGCCGCCGCGTCGGTCACGGCCGCGGCGATCGCTTCCGCCTTTGGGATCGATCCGGCGCGCGCCCAGGCGGCGGGAGAGGCGGCGGGGCGCTCGGGCAAGCCGCTCAACGCCGCGTTCAGCAACGCCGGCCTGCAAGCGACCTGGTGCGCCCAGGGCAAGCGGGCCGCCGAGTACTGGGGCAAGCTGTTCAACGTGAACGTGACCTGGTTCGACGGCGAGCTGTCGGCGACCAAGCAGCGCGCCGCGATCGACGACATGGCCAGCCGCAAATGGGACTTCGTCGCCATCCAGGCTTTCGGCATCGGCACCCTGACCGCGCCGGTCAACAAGATGATCGACGCCGGAATCCCGGTGATCGACATGGATACGCTGATCGCGCCGCTCGACCAGATCAACGTCCACACCTTCATCGCCCCGGACAACGAGTACATGGGCGCCTCCGTCACCCAGGCGCTGGTGGACGCGATCAACGGCGAGGGCAACATGGTCATGACCCAGGGCGCGCTCGGCCACACCGGCGCCCAGGGCCGCGCGCGCGGGTTCAACTCGGTGGTGAAGAAGTATCCAAAGATCAAGGTGCTGGACACCCAGCCCGCCGACTGGGACGTGACCAAGGTGGCCCGCATCTGGGAGACGCTGCTGACCAAGTACCCGCAGATCGACGCGGCCTATTTCCATAACGACGACATGGCGCTCGCCGCGTACAACGTGATGAAGGCGCGGAACCGCACCTCTATCAAGATCGGCGGGTGCGACGCGATGCCCCCCGCCCTGGCCGCCGTGACCGACGGGCGCATGCTCGCCACCGTGCGCAACCCGTCCTGCCGCATCCACGGCGGCGCCATCGTCGCGGGCGTCGCCGCCGTGGTCGCGGGCCAGAAGACCGGCACTGGCGCCAACGGCACGATCCCGAAGAACATCGTCGCCGACGGCCCTGTCGTGACCAAGGTCAACGCGCCGGGGATGATGTGGATGGAGGAGCAATTCCTGATCTGACGCAGGATGCCGCTGCTTGAGCTTTCCGCCATCTCCAAGTCCTTCGGCGGAGTGGCGGCCTTGCGGGACGTGGATTTCGCCCTTGAGGCCGGCGAGATCCACGGGCTGGTCGGCGAGAACGGGGCGGGCAAGTCCACGCTCATGAAGATCATCGCGGGCGTGCATCACGACTTCCAAGGCAGCCTGCGCCTGGGCGGGACCGCGATGCGCTTCGCCTCGGCGCGGGCCGCGCGCGACGCGGGCATCGGCATGGTGCATCAGGAACTCGCGGCCGTGCGCGACCTGTCCGTGGCCGAGAACGTCTATCTCGGGATGCAGCCGACCGGCCGCTTCGGCGTCATCGACTGGCGCGCGATGGTTCGCGGCGCGCGCCAGCATCTCGCGGCGCTCGGCATCGACATCGATCCGCGCGCCCGCATGGGATCACTGCCGCTGGGCCTCCAGCAGCTCGTGGAGATCGCGCGCGTGCTGTTCTCCGGCGCGCGCGTCATCATCCTGGACGAGCCGACCTCCGCCCTCTCGCCGCCGGAGGTCGAACGGCTGTTCAGAGTGCTGGGCCGCCTGAAGGAGCAAGGGCGGAGCCTTATCTTCATCTCGCATTTCCTGGACGACGTGCTCGCGGTGTGCGACCGGGTCAGCGTGTTCCGCAACGGCCGCAATGTCGCCACCGCCGCCTGCGCCACGGTGGACAAGGCGTGGGTCATCGAGCGCATGATCGGCGCGGGTCATGGGGCGTTGGAGGAGAGCTACACGGGGGAATGCACGCTGCCAGCGCGCGCGGACGCACCGATCGTCATGCGCGCCGAGGGGCTCGGCCTGTCCGGCGCGTTCCGCGACGTGTCCCTCAGCGTGGCTGCCGGAGAGGTGCTGGGCGTTTACGGGTACATGGGTTCGGGTCAGCTTGAGCTGGCGCGCAGCCTGGTGGGCCGCCCGCCCCCTGAAACCGGCCGCGTCGAAGTGGATGGACGGACGCGCGCGATCCATGGCACCGCCTCGGCGAAGCGCGCGGGCATCGCCCTGGTTCCCGAGAGCCGGCGCAGCATGTTGTTCGCGGAGGCGCCGGTGTTCAAGAACGTCACGATCAGCTTCCTGGAACGGATCGGCCGGCTCGCGCTGCATCCGGAGGCGGAACGCGCGGCCACCCGCACTCAGATCGGGCGGCTGCGCATCCGCCCGCCTGATCCGGACCGCCCTCTTGGCACCTTGTCGGGCGGCAACCAGCAGAAGGTGGCCCTGGCGCGGTGGCTGACGTACCCGCCGCGCCTGCTGGTCCTCAGCGAGCCGACACGGGGCATGGACGTGGGCGCCAAGGACGACGTGATCCGGATTGTGCATGGGCTCCGGGCGGAGGGGATGGCGGTGATCGTCGCCTCCGCCGAGCCGGAAACGGTCCTCGCCTTGGCCGACCGCATCCTGGTGATGCGGAAGGGTATGGTGGTGCGGGAGTTCGCGGCCGAGTCGGTCAGCAAGGACCGGCTGCTGGCGGCGGCCTAGAGGAGCAACCCATGTCGGAACAGATCGGCGCGGTGCCGGGAAAGCCCACCAGGCCCGCGATTTGGTTGCGGGGTCAACTGCGCAACATCGCGCCCTTCGCCACCCTGCTGTTCCTCGTGGTGTTCTTCTGCCTGGCCAGCCCGTCCTTCGCCTCGCTCGGCAACCTCACCAACATCCTGACCCAGATTTCCGTCACCGGCATTATCGCGGTCGGGCTGACCTTCGTCATACTCTGCGCCGAGATCGACCTGTCGGTGGCGAGCATCGCCAACGCGACCGGGATCGTGGTGGCGTTCTTCACCGCCCAGGATGCCAGCGTGAACATCGCCAACGTGCCTCTCTCCGGCTGGGCGGCCATTGTCATCGCGCTGTCCGCCTGCGCGGCGCTCGGGGCGGTGAATGCGTTCGGCCTGACCGTGATCGGCATTCCCTCCTTCATCATGACCCTGGCGATGCTGCAAATCGCGGCGGGGATCTCCGCCTTGCTGGTGCGCGGGCAGATCGCCTACGCGGTGCCGAAGCTGGTCGGGACGCTGGGCAGCCGCTCGCTTGGCCCGATCCCCTGGATCGTCATTGTCGCCGCGCTGATCCTGCTGCTCGCGCATCTGGTGCTCACCTACACCCGCTTCGGACGCTACGTGTACATGGTGGGCGGCAACCGCGAGGCGGCGGAGTATTCCGGCGTGAATGTCCGCGCCGTGCTGTCGGCGGTGATGATCCTGTCCGCGCTCTGCTCCGGGATCGCCGGCATGTTGGGCGTCGCCTATTTCGGCAGCGCCCAGCAGAACGAGTTCGACACCTACCTGCTCGATTCGATCTCCGCCGTGGTGGTGGGCGGCACCAGCCTCTTCGGCGGCCAGGGCGGGATCGGCAACACCATCATCGGGCTGTTCGTGCTCGGCGTGCTGAACAACGGACTCGATCATATCGATATCGACAGCTTCCTGAAGATCCTGATCCGCGGGCTGATCCTGCTGACCGCGCTGGTCATCAACGTCTATGCCCAGCGGGTGCGCAAAGGCGGAGCGGCGGGGTGAGGGCGCGCGTCGCGCCGTTCCGGCGCTGGTTCGCCGAAGAGCTGCGCCATGTCGCCCATGTGCGCTCGCGAGCGGTCGTGGAGGCCTTCGCGACGGTGCCGCGCGAGCGTTTCCTCGGGCCTGGGCCATGGCGTGTCCGGAGTCCGATGCGCATGGCGCAATATTGGACGACCGACGACGCCGACCCGCGCCATGTCCACCATGATGTCCTGGTCGCCCTCGACGAGGCGCGCGGGTTCAACAACGGGCAACCGAGCCTCTGGGCCGCGCTGTTCGATGACCTGGATATCTCGTGCGGAGCGCGTGTGCTGCACCTCGGCTGCGGCACCGGCTATTACAGCGCGATCCTCGCCGAGATCGTTGGCCCGCGCGGCAAGGTCACGGCAGTGGAGATTGACGGAAAGCTCGCCGAGCAGGCCCGCGATGCGCTCCAACCCTGGCCACAGGCGGTCGCGATCGCCGCCGATGGCACCGCTCATGATCCGGGCGAGGTTGACCTGATCGTGGCGAGCGCGGGAGCGACCCACCCGCTGCCTCTCTGGCTTGACTCGCTGAATACTGGCGGCCGCCTTCTCTTTCCCCTCACCACGAACGAGCGCGGCGGGGCCATGCTGCTGCTGACCCGGCAGGTGGCGGATGCCTTCGCGGCCCGCTTCCTCCGGCCAGTCGGCTTCATCGAGTTCGCCGGCGCGCGCGATCCTGAAGCAAGCTGCCAGCTCAGGATCGCCTTCGGCAAGGGTGACATGTACTCGGTCAAATCGCTCCGCCGCGACGCGCACGCCCAGGACGATACATGCTGGCTGCACGCCACGGGGTGGTGCCTGTCCCGGCGCGACACGAATTCGCCAGGGTCGGTGCAGCCATGATTTGAGGAATCCAGCGATAGATGCGCGACCGATCTTCGCCCCATGCCCCTCCGTATCCGCCAAGCTCGCGAATGCGAGTGCGTTTCGAATCACATTGAAGCACCCGAGTTTCGCTTGCCCAGGGCACCTCTCCCACAAGCGGGAGAGGTGAAGCAGCAGCGGATGGTCGCGCCACGAGCGGCCATGGCGAGAGAAGAGGGGGAACATTGGGATTTCCCAATCCGTGGGTGAAGCCGGCCCAACCCCGCCCTGTGTAGCGTCGAAGCGCGATGCGGTCGTGCGCCGCAGCAAGGATGGGCGCGCTTCGGAAGCGCGTCGGAGCGGAGAGCTGACGGCATGGGCGGAATGCAGAGAGTCGCGTCGAGCAAGGTTCCCGAGATCACCCTTGGCTTCTGGGTCATCAAGATCGCCGCGACGACGCTTGGCGAGACGGGTGGGGACGCGGTGACGATGACGCTGAATCTCGGCTACCTGATCGGCACCGCCATTTTCGCCGCTATCCTCGTCGTTGCCGTGAGCGCGCAGATCGCGGCGAAACGCTTCCACCCTTTCCTGTACTGGTTCGTCATTGTCGCGACCACGACGACCGGCACGACGCTGGCCGACTTCTTTGACCGTTCTCTTGGCATCGGCTACGCCGGGGGCTCGTCACTCCTGTTCGTACTCCTGATGGCGGTGCTCGCCCTGTGGCGCTGGTCGCTCGGCTCCGTCGCGGTGGACACAGTCACCTCGCCCAAGGTCGAGATGTTCTACTGGGCGACGATCATGTTCTCCCAAACCCTGGGCACGGCGCTCGGCGACTGGATGGCCGACACGACCGGGCTCGGCTACGAGGGCGGCGCGCTCGTCTTCGCCGCCGCGCTGGCGATTGTCGCGGGACTCTATTTCCGCACGAATGTCTCGCGCACGCTGCTGTTCTGGACCGCGTTCATCCTCACCCGGCCGCTCGGCGCCACGGTCGGCGACCTGCTCGACAAGCCGGTTGCCAATGGCGGGCTCGCCCTGGACCGCTTCTCCGCCTCGGCGGTGCTCGCGGCCTTCATCATCACCTGCATCCTGATCCTGCCCCAGAGAGCGGGCAGCCATCCAGGGCGACGCGCGGTGAACCCGTGACCAGGCGCGGCGGAGCTTGCGAAAGCGTATAGCCACGCACCAGGCCGCCCAATCGGCCGAGCGCCATAACGCGTCCCAGCGGATGGCATCTCGCCGGCCGCGAATAGGAGGTTCCAATGAATACGAAGGCCCTTATCCCCGTCGCCCTCGCGGGCTTGTTCGCCACTGGCGCCCTGGGCGGCACGGCGTTCGCCGCCGGGAACGACGAGGCGCGGGAGGCGACGGCGCTCCAAGGCGCCAAGATCACCCTGCCCCAAGCCATCGCCACGGCCGAGCAGCAGACCGGCGGCAAGGCGTTCGACGCCGGCGTGGACACCAACCACGGCGCCACCCGCATCGCCGTCGAGACCAATGGCCCCGAGGGCGTGCAGACCGTTCTCGTGGACCCCGAGAGCGGCCAGGTTG
>DATFDN010000183.1:0-2047 GCA_035252035.1 Acetobacteraceae bacterium
CGCACCCGCCCCAGATCCAGGCGGTGTTCATGCAATGATGGATGTCGCGTTCCTCGATGTCCGTCTCCGCGCCGGCGCCGGCGCGGCCGAAGATGTCGCCGTCGCCGGTGCAATCCACCGTCACTTGCGCTCGGATCGCAAGCCGGCCTTCCTTGCTCTCGAACACCACGCCGGCCACGGCGCTGTCCTCCATAATCGGTGCGGTGCCCAGACCGTGCAGCAGAAGCTGCACACCGGACTCCAGGACCAGCTCCTGACTGGCGAGCTTCAGCCGTTCCGGGTCGATGGTGGGTGACCAGGTGACGATGCCGTGAAAGGAAGCGGTGCGCTCGCGCCAGTAGGCGGCGGTGGCCGCATCCGCGCTGCCCCACAGGCCGCGCGGCGGGCCGGCGATGGCATCTTTCGGCAGCCTGTCGAGCAGGTCGTTGGCGATGCCCTGGATCACCTGTGCGCCGGTCCAGTCGCTCATACGGTCGATCCAGATCACCAGACCGCCCGTGGAGAGACCGCCCAGGTGGTTGCAGCGCTCCAGCAGCACGACATCGGCGCCGGTGCGCGCCGCCGCAACCGCCGCCGCCGTGCCGGCGGGGCCGCCGCCCACCACGAGCACGTCGCAGTCACGAAACACCGGGATGGCACGGGCCGGCTCTTGCACCATGCCGCCGGGGCGCGCGCGGCGCGCGAGCAGCCGGCCGGCGCGAAAGATGTCTGAATCGAAGAAGAACGACGTGTTGGTCTGACGCGCTGCCTGGGCCGTGTTAGGCTTACCTTCACTCATCCTGTCGCTCCGTCCATCGCACGGTGGGCCTGGCTGCGGTTACTGTTCCGACGGCCCCAAGCGCGCTTTGCAGACTTGCACGCCGTCAGGAGAAGGCCAACCGGGATGGACGAGACGCCGCGCCCGATCGCGCGCATCGAATGGATCGACCTCGGCGTTATGGGCGAGCCGATGTGCGCCCACCTCCGGCGATCACGCTCCAAGGGAGACCGGCGGCGATTCGCGCGAAACATCATAACGGCTTGACACGGACCTTTCGGTCAGGTGAACTCTGAAACTCAGTTAATCTGGCCGACCGATGCGGGCTCATCTCTCGTAGGCACGAGGCAGAAAAATGACGGCCACGCGTACAGAGACCGACAGCCTCGGCCCCGTCGAGGTCCCCGCGGACCGGTTGTGGGGCGCCCAGACACAGCGCTCCTTGCGGCATTTCAGCATCGGCGCGGACCTCATCCCGCGCGAGATGATCACCGCCTATGCGGTCCTGAAGAAAGCGGCCGCGAGCGCCAACCACGAAGGCGGACGCCTGGACGACACGCGCCACCGCCTGATTACGCAGGCGTGCGACGAGATCCTCAAGGGAGATCACCACGACATGTTTCCGCTGCACGTCTGGATGACGGGCAGCGGCACCCAGTTCAACATGAACGTCAACGAGGTGATCTCGAACCGCTGCTGCCAGATCGCCGGCACGGCGCTCGGCAGCAAGGCGCCCGTGCATCCGAACGACCACGTCAACATGGCGCAGTCGTCGAACGATTCCTTTCCGTCCGCCATGAACATCGCGGCGGCCGTGAACGTGAAGCAGCGGCTGGTCCCCGCCGTGCGCGCCCTGCGTGACGCGATAGCGGCCAAGGCCAAATCCTGGGACGACATCATCAAGATCGGCCGCACCCACATGCAGGACGCGACGCCGCTCACGCTCGGCCAGGAATGGTCGGGCTACGCCGGGATGCTGGCGGACGACCTGGAGCGGATCGAGGACGCCTTGAAAGGCGTCTATCGCCTCGCCCTCGGCGGCACGGCGGTGGGCACCGGCATCAACTCGGCTCCCGGCTTCGCCGAGGCCGCCGCCGCCGGAATCGCGCGTCTCACCGGGCTGCCGTTCGAGACCGCGCCGAACAAGTTCGCCGTGCAGGGCGCTCACGACGCGCTGGTGCAGCTCTCGGGAACGCTGCGCACGCTGGCCGTTTCCCTCTACAAGATCGCCAACGACATACGCCTGATGTCGTGTGGGCCGCGCGCCGGCTTCGCCGAGCTGAACATCCC
>DATFDN010000184.1:0-2912 GCA_035252035.1 Acetobacteraceae bacterium
GAGCCGCCTGTGGTGGGATCGGGCCTTCCTCGCCGGCTCGACCCTGGCCGCGTTCTGCCAAGGCCTCTCGCTCGGAGGGCTGCTCCAGGGCATCCGGGTCGAGAACCGGGCCTATGCCGGGGGCTGGCTCGACTGGCTGACTGGGTTCACCGTGCTCTGCGGCCTCGCCCTCGTTGTCGGCTACGCCCTGCAAGGGAGCGCTTGGCTGATCTGGCGCACCGAAGGGGCCTTGCAACGCCGCTGCCGGCGCTACGCCAGCTTGCTGGCAGTCCTACTGCTCGCGCTCATGGTGGTGGTGAGCCTGTGGACGCCGATGCTCAATCCAACGATGTCGAGCAAGTGGTTCGGCTATCCGGGCGTCGTGCTCACCGGCCCGGTCCCGATCCTGGTCGCGCTCGTGGCCTGGCGGTTCTGGCGCGGGCTCGTCCGCAAGGAGCACCTCAGCCCGTTCCTCTGCGTGCAGGCGTGGTTCATCCTGAGCTACGCTGGCCTTGGGATCAGCTTCTGGCCCTTGATCGTGCCGCCCTCGCTCACCGTCTGGGACGCGGCCGCGCCGCCCGCCTCGCAGTTGTTCCTGCTGGTGGGCACGGCGTTCCTGATCCCGATCATTCTCACCTACACGGGGTACGCCTATTGGGTCTTCCGCGGCAAGGTCCGTCCCGGCGAGCATTACCACTGATGGCGCGGAGGCTTCTGTGGTTTGCCGGCTTGTACGCCGGCAGCGTCGCGGCGCTTGGGGTGCTGGCCTGGATCATCCGGCGGGTTCTGGGAATGTAACCGCCACGAAAAATGCTGACCCCTGACATCAGGGGTCAGCATCTCTCGCTAGCTCCAGCGGTTATGTCCCGGCACATTGCTACGCGACCGGAACCGCATTGTCCTTCATCGCCACGGCCCTGGCGGCGGAATCCGCCGAGGCGGTCTTCCAGGAGTTGGATCCGGGCGTAGCGCCCTGGGCAGTCTTCCAGGAGTTGGAGCCGAGAGGAGCACCCTGGGCGGTCTTCCAGGAGTGAGAGCCGGGCGTAGCGCCCTGGGCCAGAACGGCCCCGCCGCCAACCGCCGTCAGCAAGGCACCGACCACGGCCGCCTTCGCCAACGCTGTCTTCATCCGAGTCATGTCACATCCTCCTTTTAGTGGGTGGACGCGAGGTACCCGATCTTGGCCAGCCGCGATGTGACACAGGTCACGCTCGCGACGGCCCCCTTGCGCCGCGATGCCTTTGGACCGATGTAGCGGTCTGACAGGACCAGACCGGTCCGCATTCTCCCTGATCGTCAAGGCCCGCCATGTTCATCGAAACCGAAGGCACGCCCAATCCCGCCACCCTCAAGTTTCTGCCGGGGCGCTGGGTGATGCAGTCCGGCACTGCTGACTTCGCCTCTCCCGCCAGCGCCGGACGAAGCCCCTTGGCCACGGCGCTGTTCGACCTGCCGGGGGTCGCGCGCGTGTTTCTTGGCAGCGACTTCGTCACCGTGACCAAGACCGACGCGGTCTCCTGGCAGCAGCTCAAGCCGCAAGTGCTTGCCACGCTGATGGACCACTTCGTCGCCAACCGCCCGGTGGTCGAGGGCGAAGCGGACGCGGCGGCCGAGGAGGAGATCCGGCCCGAGGACCAGGAAATCGTCGAGCAGATTCGCGAGCTGCTGGACACGCGCGTGCGGCCCGCCGTGGCCGGCGACGGCGGCGACATCGTGTTCCGCGGCTACCGGGACGGCGTGGTGCGGCTGCACATGCAGGGCGCGTGCTCTGGCTGTCCCTCGTCCAGCGCGACCTTGAAGCACGGCATCGAGAACATGCTGCGCCACTACGTGCCCGAGGTCGTGGCCGTCGAGCAGGTGGATCTCTGATGCTGCCTGACGAAGCCCTTGACACGCTGTTCCGGGTCGCAAGGTCGCACAACGCCTGGCGCGACGAGCCAGTGCCGGACGAGACGCTGCGCGAGATCTATGCGATCGCCAGCATGGGGCCGACCTCGGCCAACTCCTCGCCGGCGCGCTTCTTGTTCCTGCGCACGCGAGAGGCGAAGCAGCGCCTCGCCCCCGCGCTGTCGTCGGGCAATCTTGACAAGACAATGCGCGCGCCGGTGACGGCGGTCATCGCCTACGATCCACGCTTCTACGAGAAGCTGCCGCAGCTCTTCCCCCACAATCCTGACGCGCAGGGTTGGTTCACAAGCAACGAATCCCTGGCCGCCACCACCGCATTCCGCAACGGCACCTTGCAAGGCGCCTATTTCATGCTCGCGGCGCGCGCCATGGGCCTTGATGTCGGGCCGATGTCGGGCTTCGACAACGATATGGTCGATGAGATCTTCCTGCGTCCGTATGGATGGCGATCGAATTTCCTGTGCAATCTCGGCCGGGGCGATCCCGCCGGGCTGTATGCGCGCTCCCCACGCCTCAGCTTCGACGAGGCGTGCGTTCTTCTCTGATTTTGAAGTCACACATCTTCGGAATGACCAAATGCCGGCCTCGTTGCACCTCTCCCGCCCGCGGGAGAGGTGGAGTCGCAGTTCGCTGGCGATCACTAGCGCGCAGTGGGACGGGGGCTGCTCTACTCCTCCTCCCCTCGCGATAGGGGGCCGGGGGGAGGGGTTCTGACCAATGCTGGTCCTAACACTCGACTGCGCCTTGGCCCGCGTTTCGGCCGCCGTGCTGGACGATGAGTGCGTCCTCGCCGCGGATCTGCGGGACACGGCGCGCGGCGCTGGGCTGCTGGCGGGCATGGCGGGCGCGGTGCTGGCCGAAGCGGGCGTGGCGGCGGTTTCGCTCGGGCTGGTCGCGGTCACGCTCGGCCCTGGCAGTTTCACCGGCATCCGCGCCGCCCTGGCCTTGGGGCACGGGATCGGACTTGGGGCCGGCATCCCCGTGGTCGGGGTGACGGTGCCGGAGGCGCTGGCCGCGTCGCGGCC
>DATFDN010000185.1:0-15745 GCA_035252035.1 Acetobacteraceae bacterium
GCTGCGCGACGAGATACATGCAACCGTTTGCCAGCAAGGCTTTGACGAGGAGAAGGGAAGCTTCGTCCAGAGCTTCGGCTCGAAGGCGCTGGATGCGAGCGTGCTGATGATTCCGCTGGTCGGTTTCCTGCCTGCCACGGATGCGCGGGTGCGCAGCACGGTTTCCGCGATCGAGCGCGAGCTGATGCATGACGGCCTGGTGCGCCGTTATCTGCCGGAACAGGGCGCGGACGGATTGCCGGGCGGCGAGGGCGTGTTCCTCGCGTGCAGCTTCTGGCTTGCCGACAATATGGCCCTGCAAGGCCGCCATGATGAGGCGAAGGCGCTGTTCGAACGCCTACTGGCGCTGGGCAATGATGTTGGATTGCTGGCGGAGGAATATGATCCGGCGACGCAGCGCCTGGTGGGGAACTTCCCGCAGGCATTCTCGCATTTGGCGCTCATCAACACCGCGCTCAATCTGACCAACTACGGCCCGGCGCACCAGCGGGGCACGGAGTAGAGGGCGCGGGTTTCCCTGGCCTGAGCAGCTCGATTACCCGCCGCCGAGCGTCGCAGCTCTCGATGCCTTTGAAGGCGCCCTGGGTTACTAGAGCGGGATGAGATCAGGTCGAGCCATAAGGCTCGTCATTGCGAGGAGCGAAGCGACGAAGCAATCCAGTCTTCCGAACCACTGGATTGCTTCGCTGCGCTCGCAGTGGCGACTGCTTCTCCGGTGCCACTTAAATGCATCTTGCCCTAATACTTGGTCGGATGAGCTGATATGGGAGATTGGCAGGGCCGGCGGCTTGCTTGGCACGCACTCGGCGCGGTGCTACTGGGACGCCCAGGGAACCTGATCCAGCTCAAACAAGGAAAACAAGCACCCGGGAGAAAATCCATGGCTGTCTGCGAAGTCTGCGGCAATGACTATGACAAGGCATTCCAGGTGACGAAGGAAGGCCGCACGCACACTTTCGATAGCTTCGAGTGCGCGATCCATATGCTGGCCCCGGTCTGCGCCCATTGCGGCTGCCATATTATTGGCCACGGTGCCGAGCAAGGCGGCGCCATATACTGCTGCGCTCATTGCGCGCATGCCCACGGTGCTAGCGCGGTGAAGGATCGCGCCTGATCGGCAGGCGCGCTGGACGGCCTAGGAGGCAGCCATGGACGACCGCAACGCGGCACCCGAAACCCGCATCGATATCGTCTCCGACGCAATCTGCCCGTGGTGCTACATCGGCAAGCGCCAACTGGAGCGGTCCTTGCGAATGCTAGAAGCCCACAGACTGCGTTTCACGGTGCATTGGAACCCGTTCCAGCTCAACCCGGACATGCCGAAGGATGGCGCCGACCGTGCCGCCTATCGCGCGGGCAAATTCGGCAGCGCTGAGCGGGCGGCCGCGCTGGATGCGCAGGTCGCCCAGGCGGCGCGCAGCGTCGGGCTGGCGTTCCGGCCCGACCTCATGGCGCGGACCCCAAACACGTTGGATGCGCACCGGCTGATCTGGCTCGCCGGACAGCGGGATGTGCAGGACCAGGTGGTGGAGGCGGTGTTCGCCGCCTACTTCACGCATGGTCGCGATATCGGGCGGGCGGAGGTGCTGGCGGACTGCGGCGCCGAAGCGGGACTTGACCGCGGGGAGGCCATGGAGTTCTTGGCAAGCGATTTCGCGGTGGCCGAGACGCGGGCCGCCGATCGCGCGGCGCGCGAGGCCGGTGTCAGTGGCGTGCCATCATTCTTCCTGAACGGCTACGGCCTGCTCTCGGGCGCCGTCCCGGCCGAGCAAATGGCCGAGGCGCTGCGGCGCGGCCACGCGATCCTGCACCCACGCACGGCATAGCGCGCTCGCCGCTCCGACAGCCCGGAAACCGCCGGGCGCGCAAAGGAGCTTGCGCCGCCTCCAAGTTGGGTATAGTCGCGCGCCGCAATCAGGAGCGAACGCCATGGCCACACAGCATCCGGAAACGCTCGCGCTGCATGCCGGCTGGCGGCGCGACGAGGCGACCACGGCGGTCGCGGTGCCGATCTACCAGACAACATCGTTTCAGTTCGACAGCGCCGAGCACGCGGCGGACTTGTTCGGGTTGAAGCAGCTCGGCAACATCTACACGCGCATCATGAACCCCACCAATGATGCGTTCGAGAAGCGAATCGCGGCGGTTGAGGGTGGGGTGGCGGCGCTCGCGCTCGCCTCTGGTCAGGCGGCGTCGGCCAATTGCGTTCTGAACCTGGCCAAGGCGGGCGACAACATCGTTTCCTCGACCGATCTCTATGGCGGCACCTGGAACCTGTTCGCCAATACGCTGAGGGATCTCGGCATCGAGACGCGTTTCGTCGATCCGTCGGACCCGAACGCATTCGCCCGTGCCACCGACGACCGGACACGCGCCTACTACGCAGAGACCTTGCCCAACCCGAAGCTGATCCCATTCCCGATCGCCGAGGTGGCGGCGATCGGCCGCAAGTTCGGCGTCCCGCTCATCATGGACAACACCGCCGCTCCGACCTTGGTCCGCCCGTTCGACCATGGCGCCGCGGTGGTGATGTATTCGACGACCAAGTATGTCGGCGGCCATGGCACCACGATTGGCGGGGTGGTGATCGACGGCGGCAACTTCGAGTGGGCCGCGCACAAGGATCGCCAGCCAGCGCTCAACACGCCCGACCCGAGCTATCACGGCGCAGTCTGGGCCGAGGCAGCCAAACCGTTGGGTCCGATCGCCTATATCCTCAAGATGCGCGTGACCTTGTTGCGCGACCTGGGCGCGGCAATGAGCCCATTCAACGCCTGGATGTTCTTACAAGGGATGGAGACCCTGCCGCTCAGGATGCGCGAGCATTCGCGCAACGCGCGCGCCGTGGCCGATTTTCTCGCTTCCCGCCCCGATGTCGAGCGGGTGATCTATCCTTCCCAGCATCGCGGGGAAGCGGCGGAGCGCTCGGCCAAGTACATGCCGCGGCTCCAGGGCGGGCTGGTCGGCTTCGAGCTGGCGGGCGGGGCAGCCGCGGGGGCGCGTTTCATCAATGCACTCAAGCTGTTCTACCACGTCGCCAATATCGGTGACGCGCGCAGCCTGGCGATCCACCCGGCGAGCACCACGCATTCCCAGCTTTCGGACGAAGAGCAGTTCGCGTCCGGCGTGACCCCCGGCTATGTCCGCCTGTCGATCGGCCTGGAGCATATCGACGACATCCTGGCCGATCTGGCCCAGGCGCTGGATGCCACACGCCGGTGATTTGTCTCCCACCCCCGGTGCGGCTAGCGTGCAAGGGCGTGTAAAGCCGCACGCGCGCACTGGGGAGACGTCACAATGCAGATGCGAGTCGTCTGGGGAAAAATCCTTCCCGGTCAGTGGGATGCATTCGAGGCTGCCTACAAGCGGGCAATGGAGTCCCGTGGGAGCGTGAAAGGCCTGAAAGGCCAGTGGCTCCTCCGGGATCAGAACGATAAGGATTCGGGATACTCGATCACGCTATGGGACAACGACGCGGATATGCGGGCATACTGGGACAGCCCCAAGCGGCGGGAGATCACTGAAAAGACGCAGCATTTCTTCGTGAACCAGTACACGATCACCAACTGCGACGTGAGGGACGCTCTAACGCCCTGAGCGTCACGGTCATCGAGCAAGGGGGCGAAAAAAGCCCCGCTCCCTTGCGGGGCGGGGCATAGGTGGCGGCGCGCTAGAACTCGCTTGCTGGCGGCGCACCGCATTGGGGGAGGAAGCCAGCGAACAGGTGGAGTTATGGCCCTGGAAGGCGGCATCTTCCGGGAATAATTGAGGCGGAAATCCGGAAATCCGCGTGAATCGGCAAAATAATTGTGAGCCGCCAGCCTGGCCGAACGGATCAGCCTGGCGAACCGTCGAACGGGAACTCAACCACCCGGGTTTTTTGCCGATCTGCTCCCGCTGTGCCCCGCTTCCCTCGCGCGCCGGGCCGAGCACCGGGGCTTCCCCCCATCGGCTCGTCCTAGAACACGCTGAACCGCCCCTTGCCGTCCATGGATGGTCCTTCGGTCCACCGTCCTGGCTCGGGCGGCGTTCCATCCCGCTCCGTGGCGAAGAAGGCATAACTGAATTTCTGCGCCTCCTGCGCCTTCGGGAAGCTGTTCGGCATTGGCAGCGCGCCTTGCAAGCCGCCCGGCTCCTCGATCACCGCCAGCCGCAAGGGCGCCGCATGTCAACGTGCTTGAACCTGGTCCAACTACCTGAGTACGATGGCCGACGCGTATTCGGGCGTGCGGTAACCTTTTCTCGACAATCACTGCCTATCCTGGCGTTCGAGGCCGGGAGATGGGGTTTATGCAGCCGGACAAAACGGGGCTGGCGGAAGCAGGCCGGCTGGAACGGGTGCTGTTCGCGTTCGCGCGCGTGCGCGATGGCTTCGTGCGGCGGGCAAGCAGCCTGGCTCCAAAGCTGGTCCTGCCACGTCGGCTACGGCGCCCCGCGCAGCTTCTGGGCTGGGCGCTGACGCTGCGGCTGCCAGGCGAACTCGGCTACTGGCTCCGTGCCCGGCGCTTGCGCGGCTGCGCGCCGAGGCGGTTCTCGTTGCCGGCAAACCCGAACCCGTCCGTTTCGATCATCATTCCGACGTACGGGAAGGTCCGGCTCACCTTGCGCTGCCTCGCCTCGATCGCCGCGTATCCCCCGGCGGCGGCAGTGGAAGTGATCGTGGTTGATGACGCCTCGGGCGATCCGGCGCTCGGCCAGTTGCGGCGGGTGCGCGGGCTGACGCTGCTCACGACGCCACGCAACCTGGGATTTATCGGCGCCTGCAATCATGCCGCTGGATTCGCCAAAGGCGAATTCCTGCTATTCCTGAACAACGATACCCTGGTCCGGACGGGCTGGCTCGATTCGCTCCTCGCCTTGCTGCGCGCGCGCCCAGACGCGGGAGCCGCCGGATCGAAGCTGCTCTATCCCACGGGCCGGTTGCAGGAGGCTGGGGGCATCATTTGGCGCGATGCCACGGGCGCCAATTACGGGCGCGGGGACGATCCCTTCCTGCCGGTCTACAACTACGCGCGCGAAGTCGATTACTGCTCCGGCGCGAGCTTGATGGTGCGCCGCGCCCTGTTCACCGAACTGGGCGGCTTCGATCCCCGCTACGCGCCCGCCTATTACGAGGATGCCGACCTTGCTTTCCGGCTTCGCGCGCGGGGCTATGTCACGCTCTATCAGCCGCGCTCGGAGGTGGTGCATATCGAAGGTGCCTCGCACGGCACCGATCTGCGCAGCGGGGTCAAGGCGCATCAGGTAGTGAACCGCCAGCGCTTCCTGGCCCGCTGGAAAACGGTGCTCGAGTCGCGCCATATGCCGCCCGATACGCGCCGGATGCGCGCGCGCGACCATGCGGCGCAGCGCATGATCGTCCTTGTCGTCGAGCATTGCGCGCCCGAGCCCGATCGCGATGCCGGTTCCCAAACCGTGCTCGCTTACCTGCGCGTCCTGCGCGAGGCGGGATGCGTGGTCAAGCTCTGGGTCGAGGTGGTGCGGCCGGATCGCCGCTATGTCACAGCCATGCAGGACATGGGGATCGAGGTCATCGACGGCGGCTCAGCCGCGTTCGAGGCCTGGATGGCGGAGCACGGGAGCGAGATCGATCGCGTGTTGCTCAGCCGTCCCGAGGTCGCCGCCGCGCATCTCGGCACCGTGCGCCGCCACACCCCGGCACCGATCGCCTATTACGGCCACGACCTGCATTTCCGCCGCCTGCGCGCGCAATTCGCGCTGACCGGCGCGGCGCGGCACGCCGCCGAAGCGGCGCGGCTGGAGAGGCTTGAGCGGTGGCTCTGGCGTGCCGTTGACCGTGTGCTCACGCCTTCGGAGCAGGAGGCGGTCGTGGCCCGCCAGCTTGAGCCGTCGGCACGGGTGGCCGCGGTGGCGCCGTTCTGCTTCACGACGTTCGGCGCGCGGCGCGATCCGCCTCCAGGCGCCCGCTTGCTCTTCGTTGGCGGCTTCGCGCACACACCGAACGTGGATGCGCTCTTCTGGTTCGTTGCCGAGATCCTGCCCCTGATCCGTGCGCGCGTGCCCAGCGCTCGGCTCATTGCGGCGGGGTCGCATGTGCCTGCGCATATTTGGGCGCTGTCCGGCCCGGCGGTCACAATCCGTCCCGATGTTCCGCCTGACGCGCTCCGTCGCCTCTATCTTTCCGCGCGCGTGGCCGTCGTGCCGCTGCGCTACGGGGCAGGGGTGAAGCTGAAAGTGGCGGAGGCACTGCGGGAGGGGGTGCCGCTGGTCACGACGACTGTCGGCGCGCAAGGTCTGACTGGCCTGGCACGCGCCGCGTGCATCGCCGACGACCCCGCTCGCTTCGCCGAGGAAGCATGTCGATTACTGATCGACGAGGCGGCATGGCGGGAACGCTGCGCGGCCCAGATCGCCTACGCCACCAAGCATTTCAGCGAGTCGACGCTGCGCGACGGCTTGCTACATGCGCTCGATCTAGTCCCGGACGGCGCAAGGGAAGCTGCCGCTCCGCCACCTCCAGTTAGCCCGGTTGCGGAGATGAGGCTGGTGGCGATGCCGGGATGACAGTCCCGAGCGCGGCTGGCCTCGGTCCGCCGGTCGCCCAGTCAAGCAGTTCGACCGTATGCACGATCGGTATTTTGGTGCCGGTCGCGATCTGGGTGATGCAGCCGATATTACCGGTGGCGATAATGTTCGGTTCGGTGCGTTCGATATTGGCCACCTTTCGGTCGCGCAGCCGCACCGCGATCTCCGGCTGCAACAGGTTGTAGGTGCCGGCCGAACCGCAGCAAAGGTGTGCCTCCGGTATGTCCGTCACCTCGAACCCCGCCGCTTCCAGCAACCGCTTGGGTTGCAGGATGACGCGCTGGCCATGCTGGAGCGAGCAGGCGCTCTGATAGGCGACGCGCTGGCCTGCCTCCACGACTGGCGGCTTCAGTCCGATCTCGGTCATCAGCTCGGTGATGTCCTTTGTGATCGCCGAGATCGCGGCGGCCCGCTTGCCGTAGGCCGGATCGGCACGGAACGTGAAGCCGTAGTCCTTCACCGTCGTGCCGCAGCCCGAAGCGTTGATGACCACGGCATCAAGCCCGCCCTCCTCCCGCTCGCGCGTCCAGGCATCGATGTTCGCCTTGGCGAACCCCGAGCCGTCCTGACCTATATGGTGGGTCAGCGCCCCGCAGCACCCACTGCCCCTGGCCACCACCACCTCGCAGCCATGCCGGGTCAGCAGGCGGATCGTCGCCTCGTTGATCTGCGGCGCCAGTACTTGTTGCGCGCAGCCGTTCATCAAGGCAACGCGCGCGACCCGCCTCCCTTCAGCGGGGAAGACCTGTGGCCGGTCCATCGGCGAGGCGGGCGGCACCTTGTCCGGCGCCATCTCCACCAGCACGCGCAGCCGCTTGGGCAGCGCGCCCGCGGCATATTTGGCAAACCGGCCACCCGAGAGAGCGGCGCGGAACACCGCTGGATAGGGCAGCACCGTGCCGAGCAGGCGGCGCATCTGCCGCTCGGGCCAAGGGCGGCGATAGGTCTTCTCGATATGGTGCCGCGCGTGATCGACCAGGTGCATGTAGTTCACGCCCGAGGGGCATGTGGTCATGCAGGCGAGGCAACTCAGGCACCGGTCGATGTGCTTCACCGTCTCTGCATCGGCCGGACGGTTGTTCTCCAGCATATCCTTCATCAGGTAGATGCGCCCGCGCGGGCTATCCAATTCGTCCCCGAGCAGCACGTACGTGGGACAGGTCGCTGTGCAGAACCCGCAATGCACGCAGGTGCGCACCACGCGTTCGGATTCGGCGAAGTCAGGCCGGGTCAGCAGGTCGGGAGCGAAGTTGGTCTGCATGGATGGTCCTAAATGCCGGCGTACATGCGTCCGGGATTCAACACGCGATGCGGGTCGAAGCTGGTTTTGACCCGCGCCGTCAGAGCCGCAAGCGGCTCCGGCAGAGGCTGGAAGACATTGACGGCGGCGCGAATTCCCTTATCCGCGCGCAGCAACGTCCCATGCCCGCCACCATGCGCCGCGACGGCGGCGCGCACGATCTCGGCCCCCCCATCGCTCTGGCCCCCGACCGCCGCCCAAATCAGGCCGCCGCCCCAGTCGAAGTAGAACTCCGCCTCCGCCCGCGCCGCTATAGCGGCGGCGACCGCCGGCCCGCTCGATGGCGTCACCGAGATGCGCCACACCGCGCGCTCGCGGGGCTCGGCCAACGATGTGGCGTCACGCAGCTCGCGCCAGAACGCGGCGGTGTCGCCGGCGTCCAGCGTGCCTGTCGGGCCGAACGGGTTCATCACCTCGATCAACACCTGCCCGCGAAACGCAACGGAAGGCTCTGGCCCCTCGATGCGCAACGCCGTCACCGCCCGACCAGCGCCCGCGATCGCGGACACGGCGGAGCGCCGCGCTACGTCCCCCGGCACATGCGCCGCGCCTGAAACCTCGTGCGGCCCGTTGAGTGCCACCGTCAGGGCGCGAATGGCGGAAGCGTCGTCAAGTCCAAGCACCAGGATCGTGCGTCCCGTCTCTGGCTTCGGTCCGACCCGGACCGTCACCTCGGTCAGCACACCCAGTGTGCCGTACGCTCCCGCGACGAGCTTGCAGAGATCGTAGCCCGTCACGTTCTTCACCACCTTTCCACCGGCCTTGTACTGCTCGCCCCGACCGTTGACGCCGTGGAAGCCGAGAAAGAAGTCGCGCGCCGCGCCCGCCCGGATGCGGCGCGGCCCGGACAGGTTGCAGGACAGCACTCCGCCGATCGTGGGCTGGCTCGCCTCGGTGCCGAGCAGCCCGCGCCAGTCCGCCGGCTCGAAGTTCATGACTTGTCGTTGGCTGTCGAGCGCCGCCTCGATCTCCGCGATGGGCGTCGCCGCTGCCGCGGTAAGCACCAGCTCCGCCGCCTCGTACTCGCGAATGCCAGAAAGCGCGGAGACATCAAGCACGTGCTCGACCTGCATCGGGCGGCCAATGCTCCGCTTGGACCCACCGCCGATGATCTCGATCGGCTGCTCCTCGGCCGTCGCCCAGGCGACGACCTCGCCCACTTGTGTCGCGTCCGACGGGCGGAACGCCGTCATGGCCGCCGCCCCGCCTAGAAGCGCGGCAGGTCGGGAAACCGGACCTGGCCCCGATGAACATGCACGCGACCCAGTTCGGCGCAGCGGTGCAACTGCGGGAACACCTTGCCGGGATTGAGCAGCCCGCCCGGATCGAAGGCACACTTCAGCCGCTGCTGCTGCGCCAGGTCGGTCTCGTTGAACATCGAATCCATCAGGTCGCGCTTCTCGACGCCGACGCCGTGCTCGCCGGTCAGCACGCCGCCCACCTCGACGCAGAGCCGCAGGATGTCGGCGCCGAATGCCTCGGTGCGCTCCAGCTCGCCGGGCTTGTTAGCGTCGTACATGATGAGCGGGTGCAGGTTACCGTCTCCCGCGTGGAACACGTTGGCGACGCCGAGCCCGTACTTCTCCGACAACTCCCGCATCCGCGCGAGCACGGACGGCAGCGCCTTGCGCGGGATCGTGCCATCCATGCAGTAGTAATCGGGCGAGATCCGCCCCACGGCGGGGAACGCCGCCTTGCGTCCGGCCCAGAACAGCTCGCGCTCGTGCTCGTCGCGGCTGACACGGCTGGTGACGGCGCCATTCTCGCGCGCGATGCGCTCCACCACCCCCATCAGGTGATCGACCTCCGGCGCGCAGCCGTCCAGCTCCACGATCAGCAGCGCCTCGACATCCAGCGGATAGCCAGCGTGGACATAAGCCTCGGCCGCGTGGATCGCCGGCTTGTCCATCATCTCCATGCCACCGGGGATGATTCCGGCGGCGATGATGTCGGCGACGCACTGGCCGCCCTGTTCGCTGGTCGGGAAGCCGAGCAGGATGGCGCGCGCGGTCGTTGCCTTGTACATCAGGCGCACGGTGACTTCCGTCACCACGCCCAGCAACCCCTCCGATCCGGTCATGACGCCAAGCAGGTCGTAGCCCGGCGCGTCCAGGTGCTTGCCGCCGAGCCGCACGACCTCCCCGTTCATCAGCACCATCTCGATGCCAAGCACGTTGTTGGTCGTCAGGCCATATTTCAGGCAATGCACGCCGCCGGAGTTCTCCGCGACATTGCCGCCGATCGTGCAGGCGATCTGGCTGGAGGGATCGGGTGCGTAATAGAATTCCGCGTGGCGCACGGCGTCGGTGATGGCGAGATTGGTCACGCCGGGCTGCACCACGGCGCAGCGGTTGGGCAGATCAACCTCCAAGATGCGGTTGAACTTGCCAAGACCGAGGAGAACCCCGTCCTCCAGCGGCAGCGCGCCGCCCGAGAGCGAGGTACCGGCGCCGCGCGGCACGACTTTCACGCCTTGCTCCTGGCAATAGTGCAGTACCTGTGAAACCTGCTCGGTCGTGGACGGCAGCACCACGACCATCGGCACCTGCCGGTACGCGGTCAGCCCGTCGGTCTCGTAGGCGCGGCGCTCGGTCTCGGAGACGATCACGCCCTCGCCGGGGACGATCTTGCGGAGCGCCGCCACGATCTCCTCGCGTCGGCCGAGCACGCCGGCGTCCGCTTCAGGCATCTTGACCATTCGGGCTCCCTCCTACCAGGCCGCGAGGCTTCGGGCGGCCGTTACCGCTCAACATAGGGTGTGCCGTCTCAACATAGGGTGTGCCGTCGGCCGGGGAAGCCTCGCGTCCGGTACGTCTCAATCCAGCATTTCGGCCTTCTGGTCAGGCCGCGAGACCTCGTGCCCGCCCGCCATGACTTCGAGCGCCCGCACCAATCCGGAATGGTCCCACGACTTGCCGCCAATCGCCTCGACCAGGTTGAAGAGCTGCTGCGTGAGGGCGGTGTTGGGCAGCGCCATTCCCAGCGCGCGGGCGCCCTGCAAGGCGAGATTGAGATCCTTCTGGTGCAGCTCAACACGGAATCCCGGCTCGAACCGGCGTTCGATCATGCGCTCGCCATGCAGCTCCAAGATGCGCGAGGAGGCGAAGCCGCCCATCAGGGCCGAGCGCACCTTGGCCGGATCGGCGCCCGCCTTGGACGCGAACAGCAGCGCCTCGCCGACCGCCTCGATGGTCAGCGCGACGATGATCTGGTTCGCAACCTTGGTTGTCTGGCCGTCACCGTTGCCACCGACCAACGTGACGTTCTTGCCCATCAGGTCGAACAGCGGCTTGACCTTCTCGAAGGCCCGCTCCGGTCCGCCAACCATGATGGTCAGCGTCGCCTGCTTCGCCCCGACCTCGCCACCGGAGACCGGCGCATCCAGGTAATCGCAGCCGAGACCGTTGATCCGGCGAGCGAATTCCTTAGTGGCAATTGGCGAGATTGAGCTCATGTCAACAACGATCTTGCCCGGCGAGAGTCCGGCCGCCACGCCCTTCGGCCCGAACAGCGCCGCCTCGACATCCGGCGTGTCGGGAACCATCGTGATGATGATCTCGGATTCCCGGGTGACATCCTCGCTCGACTTCATGGCCTGCCCGCCACGGTCCAGCAGCGGCTGCGAGATCGGGCCAAGGTCGTAAAGGAACAGCTTGTGCTGGGCCTCGATCAGATGCAGCGCCATCTGGCGCCCCATGATGCCGAGGCCGATAAAGCCGATATTGCTCATTGGCTGACTCCCTCATTAGGCCGGTTGAATGCGCGGCGTGTCTATTCCGTTGTCAAGGCGAACGCGGGCGGAAGATCGAGCGTTTCCTCGAATTCGCTGACGTTGTCGATCTCGGTCCCCATGGAGACGTTTGTGACCCGCTCCAGGATCATCTCCACCACGACGGGCACCCGGAACTCCTCCAGCCACGCCTTCGCCTGCTTCAAGGCGGGCTGGATCTCGTCGGGCGTGGTGACGCGGATCGCCTTGCAGCCCATGCCCTCGGCGACCTTCACGTGGTCTACGCCGTAGCCGTGAAGCTCGGGCGCGTTGATGTTCTCGAAGGACAGTTGCACCGCGTAGTCCATCGAGAAGCCGCGCTGCGCCTGGCGGATCAGGCCGAGATAAGAGTTGTTCACGACAACGTGAATGTAGGGCAGGTTGAACTGCGCGCCGACCGCCAGCTCCTCGATCATGAACTGGAAATCGTAGTCGCCGGACAGCGCGACGATGGGCCGGTTGGGATCGGCGACGCGGACGCCGAGGGCGGCCGGGATGGTCCAGCCGAGCGGCCCGGCCTGGCCGCAATTGATCCAGTTGCGCGGCTCATAGACGTGCAGGAACTGCGCTCCCGCGATCTGCGACAGGCCGATCGTGCTCACGTAGCGCGTGTCCCGACCGAACGCCGCGTTCATCTCCTGATAGACGCGCTGCGGCTTCAGCGGCACATTGCCGAAATCCGTGCGGCGCAGCATGGTCCGCTTGCGCTCGCGGCATTCCGCCGGCCAGCGGGAACGGTTGCGCAACTCGCCCCGCTGCTTGCGCTCCTGCGCCCGCTCAATCAGGAGTTCGAGCGCCGCCTTGGCGTCGGAGACGATGCCGCAATCGGGGTTGAACACCCGGCCGATCTGTGTCGGTTCAATATCGATATGGACGAAGCGGCGGCCACTGGCGTAGGTGTTGATTGAGCCGGTGTGCCGGTTGGCCCAGCGATTGCCAATGCCCATCACGAAGTCCGCGGCAAGGAAGTTCGCGTTGCCGTAGCGGTGGCTGGTCTGCAACCCGACCATGCCGGCCATCAGCGGATGGTCGTCCGGAATCGTGCCCCAGCCCATCAGGGTCGGGACCACCGGCACATTGGTCAGCTCGGCGAACTTGACCAGCAGGTCGGATGCATCGGCGTTGACGATCCCCCCGCCGGCAACGATCAGCGGCCGCTCCGCCTCGTTCAGCATCGCCAGCGCCTTGTCGATCTGCGCCACCGTCGCGCGCGGCTTGTAGACCGGCAGCGGCTCGTAGATTTCCGGGTCGAACTCGATCTCCCCCATCTGCACGTCGAAGGGGAGGTCGATCAGCACCGGCCCAGGGCGGCCGGACCGCATGATATGGAATGCCTGCTGGAATACCCCTGGCACCAATCCGGGTTCGCGCACCGTCACTGCCCATTTGGTGACGGGCTTGGCGATGCTCTCGATATCCACCGCCTGGAAATCCTCTTTGTACAGACGGGCGCGGGGCGCCTGGCCGGTGACGCACAGGATCGGAATGGAATCCGCCCAGGCGGAGTAGCAGCCGGTGATCATATCCGTCCCGGCGGGGCCGGACGTGCCGATGCAGACGCCGATATTGCCGGCGCGTGCGCGCGTATAACCCTCCGCCATGTGCGAGGCACCTTCCACGTGGCGTGCAAGGACATGCCGGATGGCATTGCGCGGCCGGATGGCCGCGTAGATCGGGTTGATCGCCGCGCCCGGCACGCCGAAGGCCGCGGTCACCCCTTCGCGCTCCAGGACATGCACCGCCGCCTCGGTCGCTCGCATCTTGGCCACTACGTTTATCCTCCTATGAGACTAACGTTGTTGCTCGGCCTAGTCCGGACCGATTGTGGCCCGGCTGATATTGCCCTAGGAACGGTCGAGGCCAATGGCCAGTTCGGGGGGGCAAAGGACGACCCACCCTATAAAGGTCGGGCGAATATAGGGGTACGCGCGTGTTCCAACAGCTTTTGACACCAGTCGGTGGCGCTCTGTTGCCGTCCTTTATCGTCGCTGTCCTGCCGATTGTCACTGTCCTGCTCATGCTGGGCCTCCTGCGGCGCCCGGCCTGGCAGGCCTCGCTCGCGGGACTGATCGTTGCGCTCATCATTTCCATCGCGGTCTGGCAGTTCCCGATCGGCCTCGCGTTTGACGCGGTCTTCGCGGGCGCAACCTTCGCGGTCTGGCCGGTCATGTGGATCGTGTTCAACGCGCTGCTGCTCTACAACGTCGCGGTTCGGTCGGGGCGGTTCGAGCAGTTCCGCGAGTGGGTGATGAACCACTTGCCGAACGACAGGCGCGTGGTGCTGGTGGTGATCGGGTTCTGCTTCGGGGCGCTGCTGGAAGGCATCGCCGGTTTCGGCACGCCGGTCGCGATTTGCAGCTCGCTGCTCATCATGGTCGGCTATCCGCCACTGGAAGCCCTGGTCTTCACCCTGATCTTCAACACCGCCCCCGTCGCGTTCGGGGCGCTGGGCGTGCCGATCACCGTGCTCGGCGTCGTCACGCACCTGCCGGCCACCACGCTCGGCGCGATGGTGGGACGGCAATTGCCGATCATCGCTGTGTTCTTGCCATTCTACGTCATCAGCATCTACAGCGGCGTGCGCTCGATCCGCGCGCTGTGGCCGGTGCTGCTGGTCTCGGGGGGCAGCTTCGCCGCCAGCCAGTTTGTTGCCTCCAACTTCATCGATTACAGCCTGACGGATGTTTTGTCCTCGCTCGGCTCGCTGATCGTCACGCTGCTGTTCCTGCAAGTCTGGCGGCCGCAGCCCGATCCGCACTTCGCCGTTCGCAATCCCGAGGAACTGCATTACCGTCCGGCGGAAGGGGCCACCTGGCAGGGCTGGCTGCCCTGGGTCATCGTCTCCGCGGTCGTGATCGTCTGGACCTCACTCTCCGTCTTCCTCATCGCCGATCAGAAGATCCCTTGGCCCGGCCTCAACAAGGCGGTGGCGATCACCCTGTACAACAACACGCCCTACGCGGCGGTGTGGGACTTCCAGCCGCTCGGGACGGGAACCGCGATCCTGCTGTCCGCCATTCTCACCGCCGCTGTGGTGCGGCTGCCCGTTGGCGCCTTCCTCGCCTGCGTCGCCGAAACTTGGCGTCAGATCTGGCTTGCCATCGTCACGGTCATGCTGATCATCGGGCTCGCCTATCTGATGAACTACTCCGGGCTGAACTACACGCTCGGTCTGGCCGTCTCTAAGGTAGGGAAGGTGTTCGTGCTGGTATCGCCGTTCCTCGGCTGGGTCGCGGTGTTCCTTTCGGGCAGCGACACGTCCGGCAACGCGCTGTTCGGCAACCTGCAAGTCGTCGCGGCGCGACAGCTCGATCTCAACCCGGTGCTCCTCGCGGCGAGCAACTCGTCCGGCGGCGTGATGGGCAAGATGATCTCGCCCCAGAACATCGCCACCGGCGTCTCGGTGACGGATCTGAAAGGGCAGGAAGGGGTGGTGTTCGCCCGCACCTTCCGCCACAGCATCTTCCTGACTTTGCTGCTCGGCGGGCTGGTGGCACTCTATCAATATGTATTCCCCGTGGTGATCCCGCATTGAAGCCGCGGCCACAATCGGCCAAGCTCCGCGCATGACTGGGTTCAAGGGTCGGCCGCCGGGCAGCGGCTCGGGCGAGATGTCCAGGCGGACGCAGCTCCTGCGTCCCGCCATCCAGCTCACGCCCCATCAGGCCGCGCAGGCCCGCAAGCTGCGCCGGCAAGGCCACGCGCCGGAGCAGATCGCCGCCGCCCTCGGGCTTCCCTTGGACGAGGTGGAGAAGGCGCTGGTGCAAATGCGCTCGCCCCGGCCGGAGACGACGCGCGGCACGTTGAACGTGACGCTCGCGGCGCATCGCTTCATCACGGGGGAGCGCAAGGGCACCGAACCGATGTGGCAGACCATGGACAGGCTGATCGACGAGCTACTGCGCCTGCGGGCCGATACCGCGAAGCGGAACGAAGCCAGCGCGGAGCGAGGGCGGGGACGGAAACAGAAAGATGCTGCCCCCGCCCAGGACTTACTACTGCCGCTCGCGCTTCCCGAAGCGCCCCGATGATCGGTTGACCTAACTGGCGGAATGGAGGGGTAGGGCGGAAGAGCGCGGCGCATTCCGCCAAGAGCCGCCGGGTTGGTGAAAGGCGGAATGCGCCGCGCT
>DATFDN010000186.1:0-7680 GCA_035252035.1 Acetobacteraceae bacterium
GATCTACTACTCCGGCCACGGCAAGCTGGACCGCGCCGGACGCCTCTGCCTCGCCACGGCGGACACACGCCAGGGCGCCTTGCTCGCCACCTCCATCTCCGCCCGCCACCTGCGCGACCTCGTGGAGGAGTCCGACTGCGACCAGGTCGTGCTGCTGCTGGACTGCTGCTACAGCGGCGCGGTCGAGGGCGCGCTCAAGGGCGATGTCGACTCCGAACTGCACATCGTCGAAAACGCGCGCGGCTTTTACATCATGACCGCTTCCAGCAACTTGCAGGCTGCGAGGGAGACGGAGGTGGTATCCGGTGGCGCCGTGATGGGCCGCTTCACGGCCGCGCTGGTGAACGGCATCGAGAGCGGTGCCGCCGACGCAGGGCGCAAGGGCAAAATCCTGCTGTCCGATCTGCGTCGTCACCTCGGAAAAGTCGTCACAGGCCAAACGCCACAATTTTTCGATCTGAAAGCCAGCGGCGATCCACTCATCAGCCACAGCCCTGCGACAGCGTTGCCGTTGCTGAATGCCGGCGTGCTCGCCGACCTGGACGCCGAGCAGTGGCACCGCAGACGCGGCGCCGTGTCCGCCTTGGGTGACGTTCTCCGCGACGGTGACGCGGCGGTCCGCGCTGCGGCCACGGCAGCGTTGCAGCGCAGGTTGGGGCAAGAGCGGGACTTCGCCGTACGAGCCGCGCTTGAATCAGCGTTAGGCGTCCAGAGCGTCGGCGCACCAGGCATGCCGCCCCCCTCCCCTCCGCATCAGACCGCTTCGGCCAGCTCGTCGAGCTTGGGATGGGCGGAGACGGCTGACGAGGCCGCTACTCGCGGCGTAAGTCTCTATGAGGCCGGACGACACGCCGACGCTGCTCGGGCCTTCCAAGTAGCGGCCTTCCAGGGCCACGTGGATGCCCTATTCAACCTTGGTGTTCTCTACAATGCCGGCCAGGGCGTGCCGCAGTCCCATGCGGAGGCGGCGCGGCTGTTCAAGTTCGCGGCCGAGCTGGGCCACGCGGATGCCCAATTCAACCTCGGCCTCCTCTACGAGGTCGGCCGGGGCGTGCCGCAGTCCACGGCCACAGCAGTGGATTGGTACCGGAAGGCTGCCCGCCAAGGTAACACACAGGCCCAAGCCGCGCTCCGCATCCTCCGCCTAACGTCGTGATGCCGGCCGCACCGTCGCGTCGCAAGCCCGGCGGAAAGCGCGCTCCTAGAGCGGGATGAGATCAGGTGGAACCACGAAGCCCGTCATTGCGAGGGGTGAAGCGACGAAGCAATCCAGCCTCCCAAACCACTGGATTGCTTCGCTGTGCTCGCAATGACAACCGCCTCCCCGGTGCCCCCTAGACGCATCCTGCCCTAGTCACGACCAAGACCCCCCCGAAGCCGGGTGCGCCCGCACCACCTCCTCATTGATCTCCGCCCCCCACCCAGCGCCGCTCGGGATCAGCAACTCCCCCGCCTCGATCACCGGCGGGCACGTCACCAGCGCGTCCTTCCACGGCACGTCATCCACGTCGATCTCCATCACCTGGAAATTCGGGACTGCGGCGCAGAAATGCGCGCTCATCAGCGTGCCGAGATGGCCGTTGAAGTTGTGCGGCGCGACGTTCACCTCGTAGGTCTCGGCCATCGCGGCGATCTTCACCGATTCCAGGATGCCGTTCCACGGCACGTCGATGATGGCGACATCCACCGATTGTTGCTCCAGGAACGGCCGGTACTGCCGACGGCCGAACAGCGACTCGCAGGACGCGACGCGGGTGCGCGCGCTGCGGCGGATGGTGGCGAGCGCGGCCGGGTCGTAGCTGTCGATCTCCAGCCAGGCGAGGTCGAACGGCTCCATCGCCTGCGCGACGCGGATATAGCCCTCGGTGCGGAAGTTGAAGTTGAGGTCGAGATGCAGCGCCACGTCCGGCCCCGCGCCCTGGCGGAACGCCGCCATCTGCGCGACCAGATCCTCGGTCAGCCGCCGGTCGGGCACGCGCTCGGGCGCGAAGGGGGCGTTGAAGCCGGGCATGTGCAGGGCGGGCTGCTCGCCCAGGCGCATGATGTTGGTCTTGAGGCCCCGGAAGCCGCGCCGCGCGACCTCCCTGCCCTGCGCCGCGACATCGTCGAGCGAGCGGATCGGCGCGCAGCCTGTCCACTCGCGGAACTGCTCGCCATAGAGCGCGCGGTAGGAGCCGCAATGCGACCAATAGAGGCGCAGTCGCTCGCGGACCGGGCCGCCGAGCAGCTCGTAAACCGGAATGCCCAGCGCCTTCGCCTTCAGATCGACCAGCGCGTTCTCGATCGCCCCGATCGCCTGCTGGTTCACCCCGCCCGGCGCGGCGCGCGTGACGCCGTGCAGGAACGCGGCGTGGCGCTCCACCGGGCGCGGATCGAGGCCGATCAGGCGCGCCGCGAGGCGGCGGATCACTTCGCCGAGCCCTTGCGCGCCGTAGGACTCCATGAACTCCGACCAACCGACCAGGCCCGCGTCGGTGCTGAGCTTGAGGAAGGAGAAGTCCCGCCAGCCGGCATTGCAGCTCAGCGTCTCGATCCCCGTGATGCGCATGGTTCCCTCCCGCCTGTTCGCGGCACTATACCAGCGCCACAATCGCGCGGGAGCACGCATGGACCGGATCTTGAGCGGCGTTCTGGTTGCCTGCCTGATGTTCGGCGCCATGGCCGCCGATGCGCGCACCCGGACCCATGAGCACGCCCGCGCCGTGCTGGCCGCCACGCCGATCGCGCGCCTCGATCTCCCCTGGTGGAAGCAGCGCTTCGAGGAGAAGGCGCGACGGCTGCGCGAGGGCCGGGTCGGGCTGGTGTGGTACGGCGATTCCATCACCCAGGACTGGGAGCGCCACGGCCCGCCCGCCTGGGCCGATTTCGCGCCCGCCTGGCAACGCTTCTACGGCGACCGCGAGGCGGTGAACCTGGGGTTCACGGGGGACACCACGGCCAACCTGCTCTGGCGCGTCACCCATGGCGAGGCCGACGGGATCGCGCCGAAGGCGGCGGTCATCCTGATCGGCGCCAACAACATGGGGCGTCTGCATTGGTCCGCCGAGGATACCGTCGCCGGCATCGACGCGATCGTCGCCGAATTGCGCCGCCGCCTGCCGCGCACCAAGCTGCTGCTGCTCGGCGTGCTGCCGTCGGAGCGTTCCGCCTGGGCCTCGCGGACCACCGAGGCGGTGAACCGCGCGCTATTCGCGCGCTATAGCGGCGGGCGCGTGCCGGGCGTGACGTTCCTCAACGAGGCCGGCGTGTTCGTGCGCGACGGCGGGGTGGACCGCGGCGCCTTTCTCGATCCCCTGCTCACCCCGCCCCAGCCCCCGCTGCACCCGACCGCGCAGGCCCAGGCCCGCCTGGCGGCGGCGATCGAGCCGGCGCTGTCGGCGTTGATGGGGGACCGGGAGCATGGGGGATAAGGCTGCCGCCATGTTCCCCCTCTCCCCCGCTCTCGGCGGGGGAGAGGGTCGGGGTGAGGCGGCTGCGCGAGTGTGAGTGCGGAGCGGCCAACCTCCACCCAACCTCTCCCCCGTTCCGGGGGGAGAGGGGCTATATCCGCCTAAGCCCCCTCCGGGAGGAGAAACCCCATGCGCCCATCCGGCCGCGCCCCAGACGCGCTGCGCCCCGTTTCCATCACCCCCGGCTATGCCCGCCACGCCGAGGGCTCGTGCCTGATCCGCGTAGGCAATACCGAGCTGCTCTGCGCCGCGAGCGCGGAGGGGCGCGTTCCCCCCTTCCTGCGCGGCTCCGGCCAGGGCTGGGTCACGGCCGAGTACGGGATGCTCCCTCGTGCCACCCATACGCGCGGGGAGCGCGAGGCGGCGCGCGGCCGGCAGTCCGGGCGGACGCAGGAGATCCAGCGCCTGATCGGCCGCTCCCTGCGCGCCGTGGTGGACCGCGCGGCGATGGGCGAGATGACGGTCACGCTCGACTGCGACGTGCTCAACGCCGATGGCGGGACGCGCTGCGCCGCGATCACCGGCGCCTGGGTGGCGCTCGCGCTCGCCTTCCGCAAATTGCGCGACAACCGCGTGCTGGCACGCGATCCGCTGCGCGGGCAGGTGGCGGCGGTCTCCTGCGGCATCGCGGGCGGGGAGCCCGTGCTCGATCTCGACTACGCGGAGGATTCCGCCGCCGAGGCGGACGCGAACTTCGTGCTGACCGACGCGGGCGGGATCGTCGAGGTGCAGGCCACCGCCGAGCGGGCGCCGTTCACCGAGGCGCAGCTCGCCGCCCTGCTCGCCCTCGCCCGCCAGGGCACGGCGGCGCTGTTCGCGCTCCAGCGCGACGCGCTGGGAGCCCTGTAGTGGCGCGGCGGCTGCCCGCCGGATCGGCGCTGGTGATCGCCACGCACAATCCGGGCAAGCTGCGCGAGATGGCGGAACTGCTGGCGCCGTACCGCCTGGGCCTGACCTCGGCCGGCGCGCTCCGCTTGCCCGAGCCCGAGGAGACCGCGCCCGACTTCGCCGGCAACGCGCGCCTCAAGGCGCTGGCCGCAGCGCGGGCGAGCGGACGAGCGGCGCTGGCCGACGATTCCGGGTTTTGCGTCGCCGCGCTCGGCGGGGCGCCGGGCGTCCTCTCGGCGCGCTGGGCCGGACCAGGGCGGGATTTCGCCCCGGCCATGGCGCGGGTCAACGCGGAGCTGGGGAACGCGGCGGACCGGCGGGCCTGGTTCATCGCCGTGCTCTGCCTCGCCTGGCCGGATGGCGAGACCGCCACCTTCCTCGGCCGGGTGGACGGGACCGTGACCTGGCCGCCGCGTGGCGACAAGGGCTTTGGCTACGACCCGATCTTCGTCCCCGCCAGGGCGGCGCGAACCTTTGGCGAGATGGCCCCGGACGAGAAGGCCGGATACAGTCACCGCGCGCGCGCCTTCGCGCAGCTTCGGCTGGCGTGTTTGGGCACGGGGGAGGATTGGGGGATGGCGGAGACCGAAATCGAACGGATCAGGGCCATGCTGGCCGCGCGCCCGAGGCCGGCGGCGCTCAGCGAACGGCGCGCGCGGCTCGACACGCTGGGCGAGCAGTTCGCGGTTCCGCCCGATGTCCGCCTCGAAGCGGTGGACGCCAATGGGGTCGCGGCGGAGTGGACCACCACGCCTGGCGCCGATCCGGGCCGGGTCATCCTGTTCCTGCACGGCGGCGGCTATGTCTCTGGTTCGATCGTGAGCCATCGCGCGATGGCGGCGGAAGCTGGGCGGCAAGCCGGGGCGCGGACCCTGGCGCTGGGCTACCGGCTGGCGCCGGAGAACCCGTACCCGGCGGCGCTTCGGGACGCGGTGGCCGGCTACCAATTCCTCCTCTCGTCCGGGATCGCGCCGCGCCGCATCGCCATCGGGGGCGACAGCGCGGGCGGCGGCCTGACGATCGCCACCGTGCTCGCGCTGCGCGACGCGGGGGCGCCCCTGCCCGGCTGCGCCTGGTGCCTCTCGCCCTGGACGGATCTGGAGATGACCGGCGCCAGCATGGCGGCCAAGGCGGCGGTCGATCCGATGGTCCAGAAGGAGTACCTTCAGGAATTGACGAGCATGTATCTCGCGCCCGGCGCCGATCCGCGCGATCCGCTGGTCTCGCCCCTTCACGCCGATCTGCGCGGCCTGCCGCCGCTCCTGGTGCAGGTGGGATCGGCGGAGACGCTGCTGGACGACGCGGTTCGGCTCGCCGGCGCCGCGGCGGCGGCGGACGTGGCGGTGACGCTGGAGGTCTATGCGGAGATGATCCACGTCTGGCCGCTGTTCCACCAGATCCTGGCGCCGGGGCGCGAGGCTCTGGCCGCGGCCGGGCGCTTCATCCGCGCTCGGCTTGACACGCAAGCCTGAGCGCCCTATCCCCGCGCGCCCACGCCGCCAGCCAGAGCCCGTCATGCGCATCCGCAACAGCCTCCGCTCCGCCAAGATCCGCGACAAGAACTGCCGCGTCGTGCGCCGCCGTGGGCGGGTGTACGTTATTAATAAGAAGAACCCGCGCATGAAGGCACGCCAGGGCTAGGCGGCGAATCGCACGCGAACGCGTGCGGGAGGCCGGGCAATGCGCTAGGCTGTGTCCATGACGATCCCCTCCAGCCTCGTGCTCCTCCCGTTGTTCATCGCCTTCGTCCTGGAGGTGCTGAGCTACTACCGGCTCAGCCCGGAGCGGATCTTCAGCCTCCCCTTCGTCTTCCTGGCCGCGCCGCTGGTTTTTTTCTTGCTCTTTCTGGGGCTGAGCGCGGCCGGGCTGGTGCCGGCACTCTGGTCGGCGCTCTCGCTGCTGGCCGCGCTCGCCGTCCTGGCCCTCGCCGTGCGCCGGACCCGCACTTGCCTCCGCAGGCCGGCGGCGCAGGGAACCTGACCGTGCGCCGGGCGGCGATCGCTGTCTCCGGCCTCGCCCTGTGGGCCGCCACCGCGGCCGCCCAGAGTCCGCCGGCCGATCGCCACGCCGCCGCCGATCGCCTGCTTGATTCGCTCAGTTCGGCCCCGACCGAGCAAGCGGCGGCGCTGGTCGAGAACCACGTCGTCGTGCTGTGGCTCGGTGCCGCCAGCCCGGCCGTGCGCCTGCTGCTCGGCCGCGCCTCGCGCGAGCAGCAGGCGGGCGCCACCCAGGACGCGATCGAGGATTTCGGCGCCGCCTTGGCGCTACAGCCGGAGCTGGCGGAAGCGTGGCGCCAGCGCGGCGAGGCCCGGTTCGCGGCTGGCGACAGGACGGGAGCGCTCGCCGATCTCGGCGAGGCGCTGAAGCGCGAACCGCGCGAGTTCCTGGCCTTCCGCGCCCTCGCCCGCATCGCCGAGGCGCGCGGGGACTGGAAGGCGGCGGTTGCGGCCTGGGACAAGCTGCTCACATTCGATCCGAAGACGCCGGGCGGCGCGCGGCATGTGAAGGAGCTGCGGCGGAAGGCGTTCGGGGAGGAGACGTAGCTGTTCCCTGGTGTCCAAGGCGGCGGCGAAGGCGCGAGGCATCGCGTCGCTAGACTTTTGGCCAGTGTTGCGCGGGGGTCGAGCGGTGATATTGGTTCCGGTCATGACCCAGCGATCGCTTTCAAAGCGCCGGGTTGCCGTTGCGGCGGGAGTTTTGACGCTTGGCTGGCTGGCCGCTCTCGGCGTGAACGAAGCTTACGCTGGCCAGGAGCGGCCGGCACAAAGCCATGGCGGTGCGGCCGCGCCTGCTGACAACGTCTCCACGCATCCAGCCGAAATCCCGGATCTTCTCGCGCGTGCCGAGCGACAGATCGCGGATGCGCGCATGTGGTCCCCGCCCCATGATAATGCGATTGAAACGTTCCGGTCCATTGTCAACCTCCTGCCGGACGCGTCGGCGTCGGACCTGCGCGCCATCCAGGGTCTTCCATCCCGTTTGGAGGCGCTCGCCGACTCCGCCGAAGCGGCGGGCCACCCGGAGGAGGCACAACGGTTCCTGATATGGGCGAAGGCTTTCGCCACCTTGCCGGGGGTTCCAGCAGGCCGCATGGCCCCAACGCGTGAAGCGCCTCCCGGCGACGCAGCCTCGCCGGGTCCGCCCGCCGCCCCGAGTGGCGGTGCCGCGGACAAGATGGAAGGCGCGCCACATCCGTCGCGCGCGGACACGCCACCCGCACCCTCCTCGCCGCCGCCATCCACCATCGCCACCCTGGAGCGCCGCGACGAGCTGGCGCTCCCTGCCGCCGCCTCGCTTCCCCAGCCGCTGGGCATCGCCGGGCCTCAGCCGCCGGCGCGACCGG
>DATFDN010000187.1:0-6199 GCA_035252035.1 Acetobacteraceae bacterium
CCATTCCTCGCGTGGCACGTCCACCCGGCTCATCGCCGAGTGCTCGCTCGGGGCGGTGGCCGAGCGTCGCTCCAGCGTGCCCCGGCGGCGCCAGCGGTTGCCGTAGACTGTCCCGGTGTAGGCCGAGTTGGTCAACAGAGCCCGGACGCTGGCGAGGTTCCAGCGGGCCAGCCCGGTCGATGTCGGGATCCCGCGCCGCTTGAGCAAGCGCGCCAGCGAGCAGAAGCTGTGCGCCTCCTCCGCGTACCAGGCGAACACCTCGCGCACGATGGCCGCCTCGGCCTCCTCGACGCGCACGCCGGCCGGGTCGCGCGGACGGTCGGGATCGACGCGGTAGCCGAAGGGAGGTCTGGCCCAAGGCAGCATCAGTCCCGCCTCCAGCATGCGCCGACGACCGCGGCGCATGCGCTCGGTGATCAGCGTGCGCTCATACTCCGCGACCGCACCCCGGATCTGCAGCAGCAGCTGGTCGTGCGGATCGCGGCCCATCGGGCGGTCGAGGAAGCGCACCTCACAGCCGTGCCCTTGCAGCTCCTCCAGCGACAGGACCTGGTGGACATAGTTGCGCGCCAGGCGGTCCGGGGCGGTGATGATGACCAGATCGAGCGTGCGGGCGGCGGCGCGGTCGCGCAGCCCTTCGAGGCCTGGCCGCCTCAGCGAGGCGCCGCTGTGGCCGTCATCGCGGAGGATCTGGTCGGAGGGCACGTCCCAGCCGTGCTGCCGCGCGTGGTCCCGGAGGCGCTCCAGCTGCTGCTCGACCGTTTGGGCCTGCGCCTGGCGCTGGGTCGACACGCGGACGTAGAGCGCCACTCTCATGGCCATCCTCCCGCGCGCCGGCCGCGCGACGCGCCGGCAGGCGCGCCTGCCGGCCCCTCCGTCCAGGCCAGCACCTCCAGGTAGGCCCGGTCCCAACGGCGTTGGCCGTCCGGGTCTGGCCGTGTCGTCCGACGAACGATCCATTGGCGTGGCATCTGTCCCTCCCGTCAGGAGGGACTCAGCTGAGGCCGCGCTCGCACGTGCGGACCGATCGCGCAGCGACAGGCGAGACCAGCTCAGCTGCAGGCGCGTTCGGCGCACCAAGCAGAACTTGTCATTTGCGATTAGGCCATCTCGATGATGTTGTTCAAGTAGCGGCTGGTCCGGTGCCGCACCCCTCTGCCCAGCTCGGTGCGGATCGCGCGGGGGTAGCTGTCGTGGCCATCGGTCGTGACCCGGTCAGGCGTGAGGCCGGTCACCGTCTTGGCCGAGCGGAAGAACGCCTTCGCCGCCTTCATGTCGCGATGCTCGCTGAACAGCACGTCGACGAGCGCGCCCGTGCTGTCGATGGCGCGATAGGCATAGCGCCAGCGTCCGTCCACCTTGAGGTAGGTCTCATCGACGTACCAGCTGCGGCCCACTTTACCGCGCCGGCGCCGCCGTAGATCCTCGGCCAGGGCAGGGGTGAGCTTGGCCTCCCACTCGCGGACAGCCTCATGGCTGAACACCATGCCACGCACGGCGAACATCTCGGGCAGGTCGCGCAGGCTGAGCTTGTGGCGCAGCCGCCAGAGCATCACGAGGGCGATGACGTCGGAGGGGTACTGGGTCCGGTTCAGGACCGTGCCCGTGCGCTCGTTGAACTGCTTCCCGCACTGGCGGCAGCGGAACCTGCGGTAGCCTTGCGCGGTGCGCTCGGGCCGCTCCGCCACGGCCTCTGAGCCGCACCCGATGCACCGCATCCCCGTCCCCCTTCCAAACAAGGGGTGGCCCTATACCCAGGCCAGTTCACCGCGCCCAGGCGCGTTGGCGCGAGCGCTGACGGAACCCCTTATCGGCCCCCCGGTCCAACAACTTGACGGTGTCCACGGGAGAGGAGGCTTCGGCGAACTTTCGGGTATCGATTCCATTCTCGATCGTGACGACCCGCCCCTGGCCGATCGGCGAGAACAGGGCGGCGTCATGCTCGCTGCACGCCACAACCTTGTCGTAGGCGGTCATGGCCAGCCGCGTCACGATTTTGAAGTACGCCTGCTTGGCCCTACGCAGGGACTGCGAGTGGAAAAAGCCGCCATGGATCGAGGCGACAAGCCGTCGCCGGTGCAGCGGCTTGGTCCAGGCCAGGAAATCGAAGAAGAAATTGATCCCGTGGACATGCACGATATCCGCGCCAGGCGATCCGGCGCACAGAGATGCTGCCGAAGCTGTCCTTCCGCGGACAACCGGCGGCCCGGTTCGGAGAACACGCGATCGAGCGTCACGATGGACGCCCAATCGACGGCGGGAAATGGCGCACGACATGGACGACCCTCATGGCCCTATCCGCTGGTTGGGCGTCGGATCAATCCAGGTAGTATTGCTTCAACATGCGCATGCTGCGGCGGTCATACTCGTCGCTGTAGAGAGGAACACGGTCCATATCCACCATCGAGAGCACGACGCCAGTCATATGCGCGCCGGCCGCGCGCAGCCGGCGCAGGCAGGAGACCGCGGCGGCCCGGCTGGTCTGCTGCCAGCGGCAGACAAAGACGCTCTGGTCGGCGACGCTGGCGAACACGAGACCTTCGGCCATCCCGAGCAGCGGCGGCGCGTCGATGATCACCAGGGCATAATGCCGCTTCACCTCCGTGATCAGGGCACGCAAACGGTCCAGTTCCGCCCGGATGTACGCGCTCGACCGCGGCTGGCCCGAGGGCATGTAGTCCATCGTGCTGACGCCGTCTCGGACGATGACGCTGTGAAGCGGCGCGCGCCCGGCGAGCACGTCCGTGAACCCGGCGGCTTCGGGCCGATTCGGGCCGACCGACTTGCGATAGTCGCCATCGATGAGCAGCACGGACTGCCCCTCGCGCGCCGCCGCCTCGGCCAGCCAATAGCAGAGCGTGCTCTTGCCCTCCTGTCCCACGGCCGATGTGATCACCACGGCGCATGGGGCATCCGGGCTCCTGTTTGCCAGGGCAATCGCCGCGGCGAGCGAGCGGACGGCCTCGGCCGCGGCGGAGAAGGGCCGCTCGCTCACGTAGCGCCGCAGCGGGACGCTGAGCCGCTGCCCGCCGCCGACGAAGGGAATAATGCTGATCAGCGGCAGCGAGAGCTGCTCCGTGACGCGGCTGATCTCCGAGTATCCCCCTCCAAGCTTCTCGCGCGCCCAACCGGCGCCGGCCCCGCCGACAAGCCCGAGCACCATGCCGGCCGCGAGGAATCGGCTCAGGCGCGGAAAGGACGGGTGCTCCGGGACATCGGCCCTGGACACCATCTCGGTGGTCGGCGCCAGGATCGGGGTGCGTTTCGACATCTCGTTAGCGCGCGCGAGAAAGCTGGCATAGACGGTGCTTGCGGTCGCCGCCTCGTGTTGAAGTGTTTGGAGTCGCGCCAGCGGACCGCCCAGGGCTGATGACTGGGACTTAAGGTCGGTGAGGTTGCGCTCGATTTGCCGGGCCTCCGCGCGCTTGACGGCCACCTGCGTGTTGATCTCGGCCAACGCGTGCTGGCTCTCCCGGTCAAGCTTGCGTTCGGTGGCCGCGATCGTCGCGTTCAACGCCCTTAGCATTCTGGGACGATAGGACTCTGCCAGCATCGTGCGGCGGATATAGAGCTCGTCCAGCGACTTGGAGAGCGAGACCAGGATCGGCTGATCGGGTAGGCGTATGAGCGCCCGCTTGTCCCCGGCCGCGAGCGCCTGGCGAAGCGCGCTCTGCTGCGCCTCGGCGCCCGCGAGGTCAGCCTGAATCTTGGCGTATTCGGTGGCCGCGCTGGCCACCTGCTGACCGACGAGCGGCGCCATGCGGCCGCCGGCAAGCGTTTCGGTCAGCCCGTTTTTTTCGCGAAACTGCGCGACCGCTTGCTCGGCGGCGGTCCAGCGGTCGCGCAATTCCTTGGCTCGTTGGTCGAGCCACGCCGCTGTCCGGTCATACTCGCCGGACTGAGACGCGATCTCCTGCTTCTCTCGCAGATCGATGAGTGTGTTGACAACCTGGGCCGCGAGTTGCGGATCCTTGGATTTGTAGCTGACCGAGAGCGCCAAGGAGCGGTCCCCACTCTGTTCGGTAGGCGCGACCTCCAGGTTCGCGAGGAACCCGTCGACTCGCGCCGCCGTCGTCGGCAGACCTTGCGCGGCGGAACAGAAAGACAAGTGCCCCAAGAGGCCGCACGCCGACGCAAGCAGGGACGGAGAGCGGGTTGCGCCGATGTCCAGGGTCGAGACGACCTGGCGGGCAAGGTCACGGGACTTCAACGTGACCATTTCCGTTGCCACCTGGGCGCTTCCCAGCCGGTTTTGGGCGCTTGCCGCCGCCAACGGGAACGGATCGGGTGCGGCGGCCCGAACTGCCACGATGCCGGTCGCGGTATAGACACGCGGCAGTATTAGCGCCGCGACGAGCGCGCCCGCGGTGATGGACAGCGCGACGGTAGCAATCAGCGTCCAATGGCGCCGCAGGATGCGGAACGCCTCCTGGAGCCCCCCGTCGGCAGGAGCGTTGTCGATCGTCGCCGTAAATCCGTTGTCGGCGAAAGCCACGGCCTATTCCTATCAAAGCTCTGTATCAAAGCTCTGGGCTGGATGGCGATGTCGCCTCGGAGAGCGGCACCACCGGGGCGGTTTCGTGCCGCAGGGCCATCTCTCGAAGCAGCACGGCGCCGAACATCGGCAATCCGATCAGATAGCGCCGCCAGAGGCGCCTCGGCTCCACGACCGGCTGCACGGCCCACTCCAGTCCAAGGTTTGCCACCCATTGCGGCGGACGGCGCACGTGGCCCGCCGCGTGATCGACGAGCGCGCCAGCGGCGACCGCAACCTTCACGTTGAGCAAAGGCCAATGATGATACAGCCAAAACTCCTGCAACGGCATGCCCATGTTGACGAACAAGACGTCGGGCGCCGCTCGGTTGATGCGTGCGACCAAAACCCGGTTGTCGGCCGACCCCGGGCGCTGGTCGAAAAAGCCATGCTGCCATCCGGCCGTGCGCGCCCCGTGCATCGCTTCGAAGTTGCGCGCTGCCTTCTCGGTGGTGTCCGGCCTGCCGCCGAGCCAGTAGATCGACCTATTGCACCTCGCTAGCCTCCGAGTCGCGGCTCCGGCCGACTCAGGGGGTGTGGACCGATGCGGGCGCGCGCCCGTCAACAGCAAACTCGCAAGCTGAACACCCGCGCCGTCGCAAAACACCACATCCGCATCGTCAAGGAAGCACCTGAGCCAGTGGTGCTCGCGCGCGAGCATCAGCATGTGGACGTTGACATTTAAAACGAGCAGGCGCTCCTCATTGATCGCAGCGTCGCAAATTCGGTCCACAATCATGTCGCGCGGAATGTCATCGACCCGCACCCCCAACACGCGAGGCCGGTGACCTGGAGATCTCGGGTTGGGCAGAGAGGCACAAATATCGTGACTCATTTAGGCAATGCCCTGCCGCAGCATGGGTTCCCGGCCCTGTCATAGCTGTTGCACCAGATTGAGATCCGAGCCCGATCGGCGGCATCAGGCGCGCGACAAGAAGGACGACCCTGGAGCCCTGCTGTATTCCGCCGCGTAGCGGGCGCTTGCTCCTGTGGCGACACGAGATCCAACGGTGGAGAGCAATCGGTTTGCGGAAGGCCCCTAGAGAGCCAGCTAGAGCCGCCGCAGGCCAGGATGGGAGTCGCTGTGACTGCTATCCGCATCGCAGTTCCTTCCCCTAATCAAGCGCACGCCCTCCCTCTTGACGAGGTACAGGCCCCCTTGACACAGCAACTGCTGATGAGCCGCTTAAGAAAAATTCCACATCCTTCAGTGTTACAATCAAATCGCGTTACCTGCCTTTCCACATTCGTTCTTACCCGGTGCCCTGATAGGCTCAGTACGGAAGCGTTGTCACGGGTGGAATTCATCACGATGTAGTGAGTTGTTCGTCAGGGAATTTTAGGAGTTTTGTGTCTCTATTACCATTAAGTATATCGATTTAAGCAACATTATCCAAAATTTTGCCGTGGGTGTACACAATTTCGACTAGGCACCGGCACGGCTGCTATTGATCCGGCCTGAGTGGCTGTGGTGCATGGACCGGTCAGTTGTTGCTGGAGAGCCAGGGGCGTAGGAGAGCGCGGGCGTTGTCAACTTGACGGTGGGCTGGCAGCAATCAGCGCTGCGGCCATTTTGCGTCACGCAGCCATCGGCGTCCTGGCCGTGTCGCGCCAGGTGCGGAAGGCGGTGTCGCGGGCAACGCGGTGCTGGTCGGCGGTCAGGCG
>DATFDN010000188.1:0-8880 GCA_035252035.1 Acetobacteraceae bacterium
GCGCGAGGCCGCCCAGTGCGGATGCGACGGGGTTATCGCTTCCGCCCATGACGATCCGGACGAACTCCGCCGGATCGCCGGAACGGAGGAGCTGTTGATCGCCACGCCCGGAATCCGGCCGGCGGGCGACGCGGCCGACGATCATCAGCGCATGGCGACACCGCGCGAGGCGATCCGGAAAGGCGCCGACTACCTCGTTGTCGGGCGGCCGGTCGTCGGCAAGCCCGATCCCGCCGCGAGCGCCCGCCGGATCATCGCGGAGATGGAGGAGGGAGAGAGGTCGCGGCGCGGTTAGCGGAACCGCGCCAGCCGGCCGATCGGCTCGCCGAGCACCGCGTCCTCGCGCATCACCGCCTGTCCGCGCACGATGGTCGCGACCGGCCAGCCGGTGATCGCCATGCCCGCGAACGGCGTCCAGCCGCACGGCGAGGCGATCCAGGACTCCTCGATCCGCCGCCGCCGCTTCATGTCCACCAGAGTGAAATCGGCGTCGTACCCGGCGGCCAGCCGCCCCTTGCCAAGCACGCCGTAGACGCGCGCCGGACCCGCGCACATCAGGTCCACCAAACGTTGCAAGCTCAACCGCCCGGCGTTCACGTGGTCAAGCATCACGGGAACGATCGTCTGTACCCCGGTGAGCCCGGCGGCGCAGTCCGGCCAGGGCAGCGTCTTCTTCGCGCGCGCGTGCGGGGCGTGGTCCGAGCCGATCGTGTCCACCGTGCCGTCGGCGATCGCGGCCCATGCCGCGTCGAGGTGCCGCCGTCCCCGGATGGGCGGGTTCATCACGCCAAAGCCGCCGAGCGTCTCATACACCTCCGGCGCGACCTGCGTGAGATGGTTGACCAGAACCTCGACCGTCGCGATGTCGCGAAAATCCTTTAAGTACCGCAGTTCTTCCGCGGTCGAGACGTGCAGGATATGGGCCGGGCGGCCCGTCTCGCGCGCGAGCGCCATCAGCCGGCGCGTGCCGAGAAACGCGGTCTCCTCATCACGCCATTCCATGTGGCGCGCGTACGGATCGCCGCGCTTGAACATGGGCCGGCGCGATTGCAGGCGGTACTCGTCCTCGCTGTGATAGGCGATGCGCCGGCGCCCCGCGCGCATGACCCGCTCCAGGCTCTCGTCGTCCTCCACCAGGAGATCGCCCGTGGAGCTGCCGGCGAACACCTTGATGGCGCAAACGCCGCGCCCAACCTCAAGCGCCGCGAGATCGGCGCTGTTGGTCTTCGTGGCGCCCACATAGAGGCCCATGTCGCACCAGGCGGCGCGCTCGGCGTAGTCCTGCTTCCAGGCGAGCCGGCCGGCATCGATGATGGCGGGCGCGGTGTTCGGCATGTCGAACACCGCCGTGATCCCGCCGAGCAGCGCGGCCCGGGTGCCGGTCGGTATGGTCTCCACCGACGCGTCGCCCGGATCGCGCAGGTGAACGTGGCTGTCGATCAGTCCGGGCAGGACATGCAGCCCGCGCGCGTCGATCGTCTGCGCGGAGGTCGCGACGGATGGGACGCCGAGCGCGGCGATGCGCCCGTCACGCACGCCGATATCGGCCTGCTCCATGCCCCAAGGCAGGACACAGGTGCCATCGCGGATCAGCAGGTCATAGTGATCAGTCATGGTTCGTGCCACCGCAGCGTGGGCCAGCCAGCAGACGACTCTTAAATTCGCGCAACGTTGGGCGTCCTGGTCACAAAGGTCGGAGATCCGCTCACAAGGACCGGAGAATCGAGGCGGGCGGATAACAGACGGGAACCGAAGTCAATAGTCTAGTCGCGTTCACACACCGCGTCACTTGGGGGAAGATGGGATGCCGCAGCGATACCTCGCGCTAATCCTGCCTATCTTGGCGTTAACAATGCCGTTTGGCAGCGTCAGGGCGGCCGTCTCGCAGGAGGACTTCATGGTGCGGAACACGGCCGAACTGGTCAATCTCTGCTCGGCCGCTCCGGGCGATCCGCTGGCCACGGCGGCCATTCATTTCTGCCAGGGCTTCGCTGTCGGCGTTTACCGAACCTTGTCCGAGGCGCAATCGGCCATGCCCCGCAAGCTGTTTTGCCCAACGAGCCCGATGCCGACCCGGGATCAGGCGACCGCCGACTTCGTGGCATGGGCTAGGGCCAACCCAGGCGTCATGTCCGAGCAGCCTTCCGATGCCATTCTGCGCTACCTGACACAGCATTATCCGTGTGCTGCGCGATGAACACGACCAAGGATCAAGGAGTCACGATGAAAACCACCGCCATCGTGCTTGCCAGCGGCCTGCTGCTGGCCGGATGCGCCAATCTCACGCCCGGCGAGAATCGGGCCTTGGGCGGGACGGCTGCGGGAGCGACCGCCGGAGCGGTGCTCGGCGCCATTGGGGGCAATGCGGGTCTTGGCACGGTGATCGGAGCGGGCGCTGGACTCATCGGCGGCTTGATCGCGGATTCGTTCAAGAACAACCAGTATTACCGGTAGGGAGACGCGGCGGGGTGCGCCAAGGCCGCTGGAGCGGGACGGGATAAGGTCGATCCCCTCCCGCAGGGAGGAATCCATGTCCGCCACCGTGAGGCCCCAAGCAGGTTTCGGACAGCCGGACGTTGCGGACCAGCCGGTTCTCGACCTCACGCCCTACGGCTCCGGCCCCGACGATTCGCTGCCGAGCGCCACCGAGAACGCGGCGATCACCCACCATGTCGCCACCGTCGGTGGATTGCCCATTCCCTACACGGCAACCGCGGGCCACCTGATCGCCGTCGATCCGTCGAGTTCGAGGCCGGCGGCGTCGTTCTTCTACGTCGCGTTCACCGCCGACGGGCAGAATCCGTCCACCCGTCCCATCACGTTCTTTTACAATGGCGGTCCCGGCTCCTCTTCCGTGTTCGTGCTGCTGGGCTCGTTCGCGCCCATGCGCATCAGGACGAACCTGCCCGGCTTCACGCCGCCGCCCTATACGCTCGAAGACAATCCCGACAGCTTGATCGACCGCACCGACCTTTGCTTCATCAACCCGGTCGGCACCGGTTACTCGACCGCGATCGCGCCCTACAAGAACCGCGATTTCTGGGGCGTGGACCAGGACGCGCGCTCGATCAAGCAGTTCATCAAGCGCTTCCTCACCGCGTTCAACCGCTGGAACTCGCCGAAATTCCTGTTCGGCGAATCGTACGGCACGGCGCGGACCTGCGTTCTCGGCTGGATGCTGCACGAGGACGGCATCGATCTGAATGGCATGACGCTGCAATCGAGCGTGCTCAACTATCCCGCCAACTTCAGCAACGCCCCCGGCCTGATGCCGAGCTTCGCGGCGGACGCCTGGTACCACAACAAGACCCGGATCGATCCGCCCCCGTCCAGCCTGCCCGCCTTCATGGAGGTGGTGACGCGATTCGCGGCGGGTCCGTACGCGCAGGCGCTTGCCGCGTACCCGAAGGCCGACCCCGCGACCGTCGCGACGCTGAGCACGTATCTCGGCATACCGGCAACCACCCTCAACGGATGGGGTCTCAACGTCGAGGCGTCGGACCGGCTGGGCCACGCATTGTTCCTCGTTTACGCTGCTGCAAGACCAGGGGCTCGCGCTCGGCGCCTATGATGGACGCGTCACCGGCGTGGACACCGGCATTTCCGCGATCGTCTCGCCGGACGGAGGCATGAACGATCCGACGATGGCGGCGGTCGGCGGCGTCTATACCGCGATGTGGAACAATTACCTCAACAACGACCTGAAGTTCACGGCGACATCCAACTTCGTCGATCTCAACGAACAGGCTTTCCAGTTCTGGGACTTCAGCCACGTCGATCCGGCGGGGCGGGTGCAGAGACCGGACCAGCAAGGCAATCCGACGCTCTACACGGCGGGCGACCTCGCCGCGACGATGGCCGCCAATCCCAACATGCGCGTGCTGTCGGCCAATGGCTACTACGATTCCGTCACGCCATTCTTTCAGACAACGCTGACGCTCGCTTCCATGCCGCTCGACGATGCGAAGATCCGCGCCAACCTGGCGATCCGCTACTACCCGTCGGGACACATGATCTATCTTGACGGATCTTCGCGCACGGCGATGAGGGCCGACCTCGCGGTGATGTACGACGCGGTGTTCGCCGACGTGGCCGCCCGCAAGCGCCGGGCGGCGCTGCTCGCGCGGGCGTTGCCCGCCAGCCGGCGCATCGGATCGTATCTCAAGCGGCTGTCCCGGCAGCGTCCCGAGTTGCGCCCCGCCGACATGGCGACCGCGCGGCCTTGGCGGATCGCCGAGCTTTGCGCCGCCTATGCCTGGCCGAGGAATTGCGTGGGCGGCGGCGTCATCGCGATCCTGGAGTTCGGCGGGGGCTGGGTGCGGGGCGATATCGACGCGTTCTTCCGGGACGCGAACCTGCCCCCGCCGAAGATCACCGACGTCGTCATCAGCGGCCCTGGCAACGCGCCGAACCAGCATTCGGGCGACCCGGACGGCGATCCCGACGCGGAGGTGGCGCTCGACATCCACATCTCCGCCGCCGGCTACAGCATCGCGACCGGGCAAGCGGCGGAGATTCGCATCTATTGGGCCGATGCCGGCGATTTCGGCGCGATGGCATCGGCGATCACGGCGGCGGCGGCGGATGGCTGCGACGTGTGCTCCATCTCATGGGGCACGGATGAAGCGAACTGGCGGACGCTCGGCGAGCAGGCGGGCGTCGATTACGCCGGGCGACTCAACATGGCGGCGCAGGCGGCCACCCAGACTGGCATGATCGTGTTCGCCGCCGCCGGCGACAATGACAGCTCCGACGGCGGACCCGATCCGGCCAATGTCGATCTGCCGTCATCAAGCCCGTTCGTCGTCGGCTGCGGCGGCACGCGCAAGACGAAGGACGGCGAGACGGTGTGGAACAACCGCCCCGGCGATCCCAACGGCAACGGCACGGGCGGCGGGTTCTCGCGTCTCTTCCGGCCGATGCCGCCATGGCAGGCGAACGCGCCGCACGGGCCGGGACGGATGGTGCCGGATGTCGCCGCCAATGCCGATCCGCAAACCGGCTATGAGATCACCGTCCACGGCAAGACAGGCGTGGTGGGCGGCACGAGCGCGGTGGCGCCGCTGTTCGCTGGCCTGTTCGCGGCGTTCGGGCGCAAGCTCGGATTTGTCACGCCGCGTCTGTGGACAAACCAGACCGCCTTCAACGACATTACCGAGGGCGACAACGGATACTACCGGGCGGGTCCGGGGCCAGACCCGTGCTCCGGCCTCGGCTCGCCGATTGGCGGCAGGCTTGCCGCGCTCTTCGGGGGTATTCCAGCGATCGCGGCCGGAACGGGAGAGAGCGGCGGCGAGGGCGGGCAAGACACGACAGTTCACGAGGCCACCATTGCCACGAGCCGCCCGCGGCGGCCGCGCGCGCGGTGATCCGACCCGCCGCTGTGCTGGGCTGGGCGGCGACAAGGACGCCAAGGAGCCGTTGACGTCCATTGCAACCACCCCTGCGCTCTATCGCGCGGCCAGCGTCTCGAACACGTCCCCGTCCGCCGGCAGCCCCAGGATGTGCCGCCGGTGCCACAGCGCGTAGAACAGCAGCATCCAGCTCGCCATCGACTCCCCGCCGCGCGCGGGGGAGCGGAACAGCGCGATGACCTTCTCCGGCGCGGCGATCTCGGCGACGCCGGGTTGGGCGGCGACCAGAGGGCCAAGGCGCGGCCCCTGGCCCCTGATCCACTCGCCCACGGGGACCGTGAAGCCGCGCTTCGGCGCGAAGGGCTGGGCTTCGGGCAAGTGGCGGTCGAGCCAGCGGCGGAGCAGCCACTTGCCCATGTTCTTGCGCAGCTTGAGGGCGTCGGGCAGGCGGAACGCGGCGGCGGCGACGGCGGGATCGAGGAACGGCGTGCGGCCCTCGACGCCATGCGCCATCAGGCAACGGTCGAGCTTCAACAACAGATCGTTGGGCAGCCAGTCGGCGATGTCGGCGGCCTGCGCGCTGGCGAGCCTGCTTCGGCCACCCTCCATCGCGCGCTGCTCGCTTGCCGCCACGCCGTCGCGCCAGCCGGAGGGGCGCTGGCGCAGCACGTCCACGCGGTCGAACACCCCGCGCCCGCGGATCACCCGCCCGCCCAGCCACCAGGGGCGCATGGCCCGGCGGTAGCGGCCGTAGCCCGCGAACAGCTCGTCGCCGCCTTCCCCGCTCAGCACGACCTTCACATCGGCGCGCGCGCGGCGGGCGAGGAACCAGGTGGGGATGATGGCGTAATCCGCCGCCGGGTCGTCCATGCAGGCGACGATCTCCGGCAGGTGGCGCCAGACCATCTGCTCGGTGATCTCGACCGACTCATGCCGCGCGCCCGCGGCCTTGGCCACCGCGGCGGCGTGCGCGCGCTCATCGGCCGCGCCGGGCACGTCCCAGCCGGCGGTGAAGGCGAGGACGGGGGCGCTGTTGAGCCGGGCCATCAGCGCGAGCAGGGCCGAGCTGTCCACCCCGCCCGAGAGGAACATCCCATACGGCACGTCGCTGCGCTGGTGCAGCAACACGCTGTTCTCAAGGGCGCCATCCAGGCGCTCCAGCGCCTCGGTCTCGCCGATCTCCTCCGGCTCGCCCTCGGGAAGCGCGGGGAGGTGGCGGCGCTCGACGACATGGCCTTCGAGGCAGGTCAGGGTCTCGCCCGGCAGCACGCGGTCGATGCCCTCGAAAATCGTCTCCGCGCCCGTGGTGAATTGGAGTTGCAGCAATTCCTCGCGCGCCGCGGGCCGGATGCCGCGCTCCACCAGCCCCGCCGCGTGCAGCGCCTGCGGCTCCGAGGCGAAGGCGAGCCCGCCCGGAATATGGGCCAGATACAACGGCTTGATGCCGAACGGGTCGCGCGAGAGCGTCACCGTGCGGGCCAGGCGGTCATGGACCGCGATGGCGTACATCCCGCGCAGGTGGCGCGCGTACTCGGCGCCGTCCCGGCGAAACAGGTGCAGGGGCGGCTCGCAGTCGCTCTCGGTGTGGAACGGCGCGTCCGGCAATTCGGCGCGCAACTCCTTGTAGTTGTAAATTTCCGCGTTCGCGATCAGCGTCGCCGGCCCGAGGAACATGGGCTGGTCGCCGCCGGCGATGTCGATGATCGCCAACCGGTTGTGGGCGAGCGCCACGCGGCCGACGAGCGCGTGGCCGCTGCCGTCCGGGCCGCGATGGGCGAGGGCGCCGATCAGCCGGGCCAGCACCCCGGCATCCGGCGGCGGGGCGCTGGAGGCGAGCACGATCCCGGCGATCCCGCACATCAGGGCTTCTCCACGCTGGCAAGGAAGGCCCGCCAGCGCGCGAGCACGGGCGCCTCGGCGAAGTCCGCTTCGAAGCGGGCGCGTCCGGCCTCGGCGAGCGCCCGGCCGGAGGCGGGATCGCGCAGCACCGCGCCAAGCGCCTCGGCTAGCGCCAAGGCGTCCTCGCGGGGAACCAGCAGCCCGTCGCGGTCAGGCGTGAGCAGTTCCGCCGGGCCTTGTGCCGCCGCGGCCACGACGGGGACGCGCGCCGACCAGCCCTCGATCACCACATTGCCCAATGGTTCGTGGCGGGAGGGACAGGCCAGCACGTCGCAGGACGCGAGCCGCCCGGCCGTGTCCTCCCGCCAGCCCGGCAGGTGGACCCGCGCCGCCACCCCCTCGGCCCGCGCCAGCGCTTCGAGGGCGGCGCGCTCCGGCCCTTCCCCGGCGATGAGCGCGTGGGCGTCGGGCAGGCGGGGGAGGGCGCGGATCAGCACGTCGAAGCCCTTGTTGCGGTGCAGGCGGCCGAGTGCCAGGACCAGCTTCGCGCCGTCCGGCACGCCGAGCGCGGCGCGGGGCAGGGGCTTCGCTCCCGCCATGTCGAGCACGAAGTTGGGCAGATAGTGCGCGCGCCGCGGCGGCCAGCCCTGCGCCGTGATCCACGCGACGAGGCCGCGCGTGTTGCCCACCAGATGCTCGCAGCGCCGGAACCGCCGCAGGTCGTAGAAGCCGCCCAGGCGGCCCACCAGCACCCATCGCCCGCGCCGGGCGAAGCGCGCGGCCCGGCCCATCCAGGCGATCACCACACGGGGCGCGAATCCCTCCAGCGCGCGCGCCAAGCGCGGCCCGGTGAGCAGGTCGAGGGGGCCGCCGAAGCCGAGCTGGACCGGAGCGAGTCCCTCATGCGCCAAGCGGCGCGCGCGGGCGGGGTCGCGCCGGATCACCGGCAGCACCGTCTCTCCGGCGCGCGTCAGGGCGACGCTCAGCCGCTCGAAGAACAATTCCGCCCCGCCCGCTGGCGCGCCGGCCATGACCTGTGCCACTCGCATCGCCCCGCCTGTAGCATGTCTTGCGGCGATCGGCGCCAGCGCCCACCTGGGCTTGCATGACACGATTGGCGTTCCTGCCCGCCCGAGCCGTGCTCGCGATCGCCGGCGCGGACCGGGTGGCCTTCCTGCAAGGCCTGGTCTCCAACGATGTCGCCGCCGCCGCGCCTGGCCGCGCCATATGGGCGGCGCTGCTCACCCCGCAAGGCAAGTGGCTGGCCGATTTCTTCATCTTGACCGACGGGCAGCGGCTGCTGCTCGACGTGGAGGCGGGGCAGGCGGCGATGATCGCCCAGCGCCTGTCCCGCTACCGGCTGCGCTCGGCCGTGACCATCGCTCCGGCCGCGCTCAGCGTCCACGCGGCCTGGGACGGCGCCCCGCCTGTCGCGGAAGCAATCGCGGCCCCGGACCCCCGCCTTCCGGATGCGGGCTGGCGCCTGCTCGCGCCCGCGCCCCTGCCCGCCAATGCGAGCGAGCGGGACTACGACCTGCACCGCCTGGCCCTCGGCCTGCCCGACGGCTCGCGCGACCTTGAAGCCGAGAAGACGGTACTGCTGGAAGCAGGCTTCGACGAGCTGCACGGCGTCTCCTGGGACAAGGGCTGCTACATGGGCCAGGAGCTGACGGCCCGGACCAAATAT
>DATFDN010000189.1:0-3044 GCA_035252035.1 Acetobacteraceae bacterium
CGACAGGACCGCGCCGTCCGAAATCCCGGTCAGGCTCCAGGTGCCGGTCGCCGGATCCCAGAGTTCGCCATCCTTCGGGGCCGCGCCGCCGCTCCATGAGCCGCCGATCGTGAACACCTTGCCGTTCGAGAGCGTGACCGAGCCGTTGTAGCCACGTGGGATGTTCATGTTCTTGGAGTCGGACCACGTTCCGTAAGTGCCGTGGAACGGGTCGTAGATCGCGGTGTGGTAGCTGCTGCTGCCGCCATTGACCAGGATGCGGCCATCCGGAAGATAGGCGATGCCCGGGCAGAACATGTCCGCCGCGACGCCGGTGTCGAGCTGCTGGCTGACATATCCGGTCAGGGGGTTGAAGAAGGCCGCGAGCGTGTGGCTGGGGGCGGTCCCGATGTCGCCTTCGAAGCTCGTGTCGCTGTCCGAGGACCAGGCGATCATGTTGCCGTTGGGCAGCAGGCCAACCGCCACGGGAATGATGGGCAATGTCACCGTGGCGCCCCAGGCGCCCTGCACACTCGCGGTTGCGACCATGACGTTCGACACCCCTGCCTAGTCCGTTAACGGACTGAACATGTATCGCAATCCCAAAAATAACGCTTTTCACGTTGGGGTGACGCGCTGGCAGGATTTTTGGCTCACGGAGATGTGAGGCTTAGCAATGGAAAATTCAGACTCGTAGGGCGGAAAAGCGAAGCGCATTCCGCCTTCGCCAACAAGCGCGCGGACCCTGACGGACCGCGCTGCGCTTGTCCGCCCTACTTCACTGCCTGGTACAGCGCGATCTCGTAGCGTACCAGCGTCTCCAGCACCGCCGTGTCGTTGGCGGGCAAGAGCTGCATCATCAGCACCGCCGTCACATCGCGTTCGGGGTCGATCCAGAAGAAGGTGTTATGCACGCCGGCCCAGGCCATGCTGTAGGCGCCGCGGCCCGTGGGAAGTGGCTCGACGTTCAGCAGGAAGCTCAGCCCCCATTTCTTGGTGACGCCCGGCAGCAGTTCCGCCGTCAGCGCCATCGCCGGGTTGTCGCTCTTGAACAAGGTGGGCACGTCGATGTCGCCGATGTGGTTCTGGCGCATCAGCGCGACGGTCTCCGGCTTGAGCACCTGCGCGCCGTCGAGCGTGCCGCGATTGAGCAACATGCGAGTGAAGCGCAAATAGTCCGGACCCGTGGACACCAGTCCACCGCCGCCCATCACGAAATCGGCCTCGGTCGGGAACTCGAATTCGATCGGCGCCACCTTGCCGTCCGGCTGGCGCGCGTGCGCCGAGACCATGCGCCGCCGCAGCGCCGCGTCCGGCTTGAACGTCGTGTCCTTCATGCCGAGCGGGCCGGCGATGTGGTCCGCGACGTAGTCTTCCAGGGGCTTGCCGCTGATCGCCTGCACGACCTTGCCGAGCCAGTCGATGCTGATCCCGTATTCCCAGCGCGTGCCGGGATCGAAGATGAGCGGCGCGCGCAAACTATCGTTCTTGCAGGTGGCGATCGAGGGCAGGCCGGCAAGCCGCATGTAGCGGCCCACATCGGCGTTGAAGAGATCGTAGCTGAAGCCCGAGGTGTGGGTGAGCAGGTGGCGGATGGTGATCGGCGTGCGGGCGGGACGGAGCTTCGGCTTGCCCGCCGCGTCGAAGCCTTCGAGCACGGGCGGATCGCGCAGGTAATCGGCGATCTCCCCGGCCGGCTGCTCCAGCCCGATGCGGCCCTGCTCGACAAGCTGCATGACGGCGGCGCCGGTGATGGCCTTGGTCATCGAGGCGATCCGGAACACGCTGTCGGTTCGCATGGGCTCGGGGCGATCCGCGCCGAGATGGCCGAAGGCGCCCTGATAGATGATGTCGCGTCCAGTGGCGGCGAGGCCGACAATGCCGGGAATGCCGGCGGATCGCGTGGCGTCGCGGAGAATGGGGTCGATAATGGAGGAAATGCTCATGTCGTCTCCTTCGCCTCGGCGCGCCTGGCGGGCACGCGACGAAGGATCCTGATGCCACGCGCGGTGGCGGGCGTCGAGCATCAAGGCGTCGAGCCGCCCGCTCGCCGAGCGCGACTAGCTCGCGGCTGGCCGCGCCCGGGCAGACCGCGTTCGGCGCGACGCCGTGCGAAGCCGCCCTACCGCCGCCCCTCCCTAGTGCCGTCATCATCATCGATTGCTGACGGCAGATATACCGCGATGCAGCCCCGCGTCACGTCGGGGCACGGATTGGTGGGATCCAAGGCGCCCGCGGCGGGGAAGCCGATTGGCACGAACACGTGGTGCGAGACCGGGTCCGCGGCCACCGAGTGCGCCGAGGTCGAGGTGGGCACGTTGCCATCGAACTCGCTTGTCAAAGCGTCGATGGTGCCCAGCACCGGCACGATCTTGCCGTTCGCGTCCTCGTTGTTGCGCGCGGCCAGATAGTAATGTCGCGTTCCCCTGTCGTACCACACCTCGTCGGAGCCGCCGACCTGCGGAATGCTCGCCCGGACGCCGCCATTTCGGATATCGATGACCACGGACTGGGTCAGCACGTTGGGCGCCGTGCCGAACGAGGCGCTGCACCCGATCAACGCCTGGTAATCCGGGCCGAGCGCGAGGCCCGCGGGCGTGCAGTTGGACACCGGGAAGTTGGCGACCACGCTCAGGCTGTGCGGATCGATCGCAGAGATCGCGCCGAGCGTGGGATCGGCAGGGCCGAACTGCGGCACGGAGATGTAGAACAGGCCGGTCGCGGGCGACCACTTGGGCTGCTCGACGCCGGTGTTGGTGGCGTCCGGCGTGCCGTTCGTGCCGTCGAAGGTGATCTTCCCCAGGATGGCGCGCGACTGGGTGTCGATCAGGGTCACGAACGGGGGCGTGTCCGCGTTGTTCGCCACGGCGATGATGTGGTCGCGCGGATCGTAGGCCATCTCGTCAACGCGGAACTTGCCGCCTGTCGAGATCGTATCGACGATCTGGAACCTGGCGATGTCGATCACCTTCGCCGTGCTGTCGCCGTCCCCCGCCCAGACCTCCTTGCTGTCCACGACCACCACGCCGTCGGGACCGGACAGCGCGTTGTTCGCGGTGCCGTTG
>DATFDN010000190.1:0-12021 GCA_035252035.1 Acetobacteraceae bacterium
CGGCACCGGCCTCGTCGGCGATCCAGAGGCTGCGGAACTCCGCGCCGAGCAGCGTGCCCACCCGGTGCCGCAGGCCGGTCGGCAGCCACACCGCCTGTTCCGGCGAGATCACGAAGGAGAGTCCCTCCACCGCCACCGTCAACACCCCGGAAATCGCATAGACGACTTGGTTCCAACGGTGCGCGTGCTCCGGAAAGTAGTGGCGCGCGGGGATGGACTGCGCGCGCATCGTCATCGGCCTTGGCGGAGGCAAGCCAGATGGCGCCGCGATGGTCTCCCAAATCATGGCGACCCTCCAAGTTTGTCCGAAATTCTACACGAATTGTCGAACCATCGAAAGACGGCCATCGGGAGAGGGATTATCCTTGGCCTTGGGTGGCGTACTGCCTTGCCAGTTGACCGGACTGGTGGGCTGCCATCCTTGCAAAGCCTGCCTTGATCTCAGAATGAGGAGCCTGCCATGGCCCGCCTCGACCGCCGCGGCCTGCCACTCTCGACCACCTCCGACATCGCGGCCGAGCGCTACCGGGATGGTGTTGACCTCCTTCTCTCCGCCTGGCCCGGCGCCGCCGAGGCCCTGGAGGAGGCGATCACGGCCGACCCGGGCTTCGCCCTCGCCCACGCGGCGCACGGCCGCCTGCACGCCATCCGCGCCGAACACGCGAAGGCCCGGGAACGGATCGCGACCGCGGCGGAGATTGTTTCCCGGCAGGGGAGCGAGCGGGAGCGGAGCCACGTCGAGACCCTATCCCTCGCGATCCACGGCCAACCGGCCAAGGCGCTTGAGCGCGCCCTGGCGCATCTCGACACCTGGCCCCGCGACGTCCTGATCCTCTCGCTGCCCCTGGGCGCCTTCGGGCTCTTCGCCTTCTCCGGCATGGCGGACCACGACCAGGCGCGGGTGGATTTGTGCGAGCGCCACGCCCGGCACTTCGAGGCCGATGACTGGTGGTTCCTCAACTACCAGGGCTGGGCGCACGCAGAGAACGGCGCGGTCGCGCTCGGCCGCGACCTCGTGCAGCGTGCCATTGACCTCCGGAGGGCCAACGCCAACGCGGCCCACGCGCTCGCGCACGCCATGTTCGAGGGCGGCGCGGGCGAGGACGCCGAGACGCTGATCACGGACTGGCTGCCGGGCTACGATCGCACCGGCTTCCTCCACGGCCACATCGCCTGGCATGGGGCGCTCGTTGCCCTGGAGCGCGGCGATGCGGAGCGTGCGCTCGCGATCTATGCGGAGCATGTCCAGCCCTCGGTGTCGGCCGGGGTGCCGATCAACGTGGTGAGCGACGCGGCCTCCCTGCTGTGGCGCCTGCGAGCCTACGGCCACACAGTGCCGGAGGGGCTCTGGGAAGCGGCGGCGGCCTATGCCGAGCCGATCTTTGCTCAGGCGGGCTTCCCCTTCGTGGACGTCCACATGGCCCTCCTCGCGGCGGCGACCGGCGATAGGGAAGCGGTCGAGCGGCGCGCCGCAGCGCTGACGAAGCTGGTCGAGGCGGGAACCCTCGCCGCGGGGCCAGTGGTCCCCGCGATCTGTCGCGCGGCACTTGCCTTCGCGGAGGAGGACTACGCTGGCTGCGTGCGCATCCTGGCGCCGGTCGCGGCCGAGGTCGTGCGCATTGGCGGCAGCGGCGCCCAGCGCGAGATAATGGAGGACACGCTCCTCCTGGCGCTGATGCGGAGCGGCGAGACCGCCAAGGCCCGCGCGCTCCTTGACCGTCGTCTGCATCGCCGCCCATCGCCGCGCGACGCGCGCTGGCTCGGCCTTCTCGCTGCCTGAGGAACCCCAATGTCACACGCCAGCACCGCGGCCGGGCTGTCGCCCGCCATCCCCTACAAGCGCGAGCGGGGCAATGTCCTGCGGCTGGCCGTCGCTCAAGCGCTGGCCGGGGCGAACTCCACGGTTGTCTACGCAACGGGCGCCATCGTTGGCGACGCGCTCGCGCCCAGCAGGTTGCTGGCGACCCTGCCCATCTCTCTCTTCGTGGTGGGGATGGCGGCGTCCACCCTGCCCGCTGGCGCCATCGCCCAGCGCCATGGCCGCCGCGCCGCCTTCCTGACCGGCACAGGCTGCGGCGTGCTCGCCGGCCTGCTGGCGGCCCTGGCGGTGGTGCTCGGCTCCTTCTGGCTGTTCTGCGCGGCGACGTTCTTCGGCGGAGCCTATGCCGCCGTGGTCCTCTCCTTCCGCTTCGCCGCCGCCGACTGCGCACCGCCGGAGCGACGAGCGCGCGCACTGTCCCTCGTGATGGCGGGCGGGGTGTTCGCCGGGGTCATCGGCCCGCAACTCGTCACCTACACCATGAACCTGTGGCTGCCTCATATGTTCGCCGCCACCTTCCTGGCGCAGGCCGCCGTGGCCGCGGTCTCCGCCATCATCCTGCTCGGCGTCCGGCTCCCCACCCCAACGGCGGCGCAGGTTGCCCGTGCCCGCCCGCTCGGCGCCATTGCGCGTCAGCCTCGCCTCATCACCGCCGTGATCTGCGGGGTGGTCTCCTACCTGCTCATGAACTTCCTCATGACGGCCGCGCCCCTGGCCATGCGGATATGCGGCCTGTCGCAAGAGGCGTCCAATCTCGGCCTCCAGTGGCATGTCATCGCGATGTACGCGCCGAGCTTCTTCACCGGGCGGCTGATCACGCGTTTCGGTGCGCCCAGAGTGGTGACGGCCGGATTTGCACTGACCGCCGCCTCCGCGGCGGTTGGGCTAACGGGCGTGGATGTCACGCATTTCTGGCTCACCCTGATCCTGCTCGGCCTTGGCTGGAACTTCGGCTTCGTGGGCGCTTCGGCCCTGGTGCTGGAGTGTCACCGTCCCGAGGAGAAGGCGCGGGTGCAGTCGCTCAACGACTTTGTCGTGTTCGGCACGATGGCCTTTGGATCGTTCCTGTCCGGCGGCTTGTTGACGTCCTATGGATGGAGCACCGTTCTCTGGCTGTCGTTCGTCCCGCTTGCGATGGCGGTCGCGGCTCTCGCCTTCACGGCGTTATCCCGTCCAGGCCGCACAGCCGTATAAGGATCGAACGCTGGGAAAATGGGAACGCGCACCGAATGCAATAGAGCTGGATGAGCGCGTGTTCTTCAACTTCAACAGCGTGGTTCTTGATGTCTGCCGAGTTCGCATTGGCGACGACACACATGTCGAAACTGGTCATTGGACACGGCAGCCGAGATCACGCATTCGCCCACAGCCCCGGCGTCGCGATCTCGACCGAATGCCCGTCCGGGTCTCGGAAGTAAAGGCTCGTGCCCCCGCGCGGCCAGCGCACGCGGCTTTCGATCGGCACCCCCTCCCCCGCCAGATGCGCCTCCCACGCCGCCAACTCCCCGAACGGGATGGCGAAGCACACATGCAACGCCCCCGCCCCGTGATGGGGCGGGATCACGCCGCCCGGCGTCGGCGCGGGCGCGTCGGTCGCGCCCTGCCGGAACAGCAGCAGCACCTGCCCGCCTGGCACGCCAAGCGCCACCATCCGGCCGTCGCTGACGAACAGCTCGAAGCCGAACACGCGCTGATAGAACGCCCGCGCGCGGTCGAGATCGGCCACGTAGAGCGAGGTCTCCAGGATGCCGGAGCTGCGCGGCACGTCAGCTATTCGGGCCGCGCTCCATCGACACCGGCTGCCAACGGCGCAGATCCGAGCGCATCAGCACCGCGGGATTGACGCAGCTCATCGGCCAGCGGCCCGACAGGACCAGGGCCAGCTCCCGCCCCGCGTGGCGCTTGCGCGCCGGATCGAAGCGCGAGGAGGCGGAGGCGTTGTGCGCCGACAGAGTGACGTTGTTCATCTTGAGAAGCGGGTTGTTGTCGCCCGGCGGCTCCTGCTCCAGCACGTCGAGCGCGGCGTGCGCGATCCAGCCCTCCTCCAGCGCCCTGATGAGCCCGGCCTCCTGCACCGTCGGACCGCGGCCGGTGTTGATGAAGACCGCGCTCGGCTTCATCATCCGGAAGTGCTTCTCGGTGAACATTCCCTCCGCCTCGGGCGTTGCGGGGGCGTGCATGGAGACGAAGTCGGATTCGCGCAGCACCTCCTCGAACGTGGCGGGCAGGACATCGTACTCCGCCATGATCAGTTCCTCGATGTAGGGATCATAGGCCATCATGCGCAGCCCGAACGGCTTGGCGCGCTTGGCGACGGCGCGGGCGACATGGCCGAAGGCGATGAAGCCGAGCGTCAGGCCCATGATGCGGGGAACCTTCAGCAGCGCCGGGCGCCCCTCGTGCCAGCGGCCCTCGCGCACCATGCGGTCCTGCTCGATGATCCGGCGATGCCCGGCGAGCAGCAGCGCCATGGCGTGATCGGCGACTTCCTCGATGAAGGTGTGCGGGCAGTTCGTCACCGGGATGCCGCGCGCGGTGGCCGCGGCGACATCGACGCTATCGACGCCGACCGAGGCGAGCGCGATCAGCTTGCACTTCTCCAGCCCCTCGATCACCCTCTTTGTGAAGCGCATTCCCTTGGCGTAGATGGCGTCGGCGTCGCGGGCGAACTTGATGAAGCCGTCCTCGTCGGCCGGACCCTCGACGATCTCGGCGTCCATTCCCTGAAGGGCTTCCAGCTCGTACTCATAGCCGCCGCCGGCGACCGTGAAGCTGGCCCCGGAGGGGGTCGCGATCTTGAACTTGGCCACTCGACTTGCTCCTTCCTGTTCGCTGCGCCCTCACCCGGCTCGCTCCGCTCGCCGACCTCTCCCGCTGCCGCGGGAGAAGTGATAGGCGCGTCCACCTCTTCCGCTCGCGGGAGAGGTCGCCACGCGACGCGTGGCGGGTGAGGGCTACCCCTTCGGCGGGCGCGCGCGCACCGCCCTCTCGTTCACCTCGATCCCCCAACCGGGCCGCATCGGCAGCGCCAGCTCCCCGTTCTCGATCACCGGCGCCTGGTCGTAGAACTCGTCGCGCCACGGCGCGCTGTCGAGGTCGATCTCCATGATCCGGAAATTCGGCACGGCGGCGCTGAAATGCGCGCTGATCATGCTGCACAGATGGCCGTAGAAGTTGTGCGGCGCGACGTTGGTTTCGTACACATCGGCCATCGCCGCGATCTTCAGCGACTCCGCCAGCCCGTTCCACACCACGTCGATGATCGCGACATCCTGGGCGTAGGTCTCGAAATACGGCTTGAACTCGCGCCGCCCGTGCAGCGTCTCGCAGGAGGCAACCGGGCACGGCGCGTCGCGGCGGATCAGCGCGAGCGAGGGCGCGTCGTGCGTGTCGATCTCCAGCCAGGTCAGGTTCGCCGGCGCGACGGCCCGCGCCAGACGGCGGAACCCCTCGGTCTTGAAATGGAAGTTGATGTCGAGCATCAGCCCCATTTCGGGACCGACCGCCTCGCGGATCGCCATGAGCTGGCGCGTGACGCCCGCCGCCAGCGCGTTGTCCCAGTTCAGTTCCGGCCAGCCCGGCGTGCGGCCGAAGCCGGGAGTGAAGCTGTTGAGCTGGCCGTTGGCGAAGGGCGCGATATTGGTCTTCAGCGCCTTGAAGCCCCTCTCCCTCACCTCGACCGCGTGCCGCGCCATGTCGTCATAGGTCTTGAGTTGCGGCACGCCCAGCAGGACGTGGTTGCGCACGCGATAGGTGCCGAAATGCGACCAGTAGACCGGGATGCGCTCGCGCAACGGGCCGCCGAACAGCGCGCAGACCGGCACGCCGTACGCCTTGCCCGTGATGTCGAGCAGCGCGTTCTCGATCGCCGCGATGGCCTGCTGGTTGATGCCGCCGCGCGACTGGCGCGTGAGCACGTGCAGGTGCTGCGTCACCTGCTCGAACCGGCGCGGGTCGCGTCCGATCAGGAGCGGCGCCAGCTTCTCGATCACCTCGGCGAGCCCGGCGGAGCCGAAGCTCTCGTTGAACTCCGACCAGCCGGTGATGCCGTCGCTGGTCGTGACCTTGAGGTAGGAGAACATCCGCCAGCCGGCGTCGGCCCGCAAGGTTTCGACCCGCTCGATCCTCATGCGCCTATTCCTTCACCGCCCCGGTCAGGCTGGAGACGTAGTACTCCACGAAGAACGAATAGAACAGCGCCACGGGGATCGATCCCAGCAGCGCCCCGGCCATCAGCGAGCCCCACTGGTACACGTCGCCCGTGACAAGCTCGGTCAGGATCGCCACCGGCACCGTCTTCTTGTCGGTCGATTGGATGAAGGCGAGCGCGTAGATGAACTCGTTCCACGACAGGGTGAAAGCGAAGATGCCGGCCGAGATCAGGCCGGGCACGGCGAGCGGCAACGTGATGCGGCGCAGGATTTGCAGGCGCGAGGCGCCGTCGATCAGCGCGCACTCCTCCAGCTCGTACGGGATCGACTTGAAGTAGCCGATCAGCAGCCAGGTGCAGAACGGCACCAGGAAGGTGGGATAGGTCAGGATCAGCGCCACCGGGCTGTCGAACAGGCCGAACTGGAAGATCAGGGTGGCGAGCGGGATGAACAGGATGGTGGGCGGCACCAGGTAGGCGAGGTAGATCGCGAGCCCGACATGCTGCGCCCCCTTGAACCGCAGCCGCTCGATCGCGTAGGCGGCGAGCACGCTGGCCGCGATCGACAGGATGGTGGCGCAGACCGCCACCACCATCGTTATCATCAGCCAGCGCGGGTACTGGGTGTCGAACAGCAGCTTGCGGATGTTCTCGAGCGTCGGCGAGTGGACCCAGAACGGGCTGTACTTCTTGTAGTCGTACATCTCGTTGTCGGGCTTTATCGCCGTGACCGTCATCCAGTAGAACGGGAACAGCAGCACGATGATGAACAGCGCGAGCGGCAGGTAGACCGTCACCATGTGGCGCGCGCCGGACTCCCACGACAGGCGCTCCGGCGCGTCGGTGCTGCGCGCGAGGGTCTCGGCGGGTTCCGCCGTGGCGGCGTCAGTCATTGGCTTCGCCTTGCATCCACTTGCGCCGCCCCAGCCCGAAGAAGCTGAGCAGGGTCGCGGCGATCAGGAACGGGATCATCGCCACCGCGATGGCCGCGCCCTCCCCCAATTGCGAGCCGGGGATGGCGCGCTGGAAGGCGAGCGTCGCCATCAGGTGCGTGGTGTTGAACGGCCCGCCCCGGGTGATCGCGTAGACGAGCTGGAAGTCGGAGAAGGTGAACAGCACCGAGAGCGTCAGCACGACCGCCAGGATCGGCATGAGCAGCGGCACGGTGATGCGCCGGAATTGCTGCCAGGGCGTGGCGCCGTCGAGCAGCGCCGCCTCGTAGAGCGAGGGCGAGATGGTCTGCAACCCGGCCAGCAGCGTGATCGCGACGAACGGGATGCCGCGCCAGACATTGGCGACCACGAGCGACCAGCGCGCGTGCCAGGGCGTGCCGAGGAAGTCGATGTAGCTGCTCCTCACATGCAGTACGTTCACCAGGACGTAGGAGACGATGGAGAATTGCGGGTCGTAGATCCACCACCAGGCGATGGCCGAGAGCACGGTCGGCACGATCCAGGGCAACAGGATGATGGCGCGGATGAACGCCTTGAACGGGAAATGGTGGTTGAGCAGCATCGCCAGCCACAGGCCGAGCGCGAACTTCCCGATCGTCGCGGTGCCCGTGTAGAAGATCGTGTTCGTCACCGACATCCAGAACACCGAGTCGCCGGCGAGCGAGACGAAGTTGTCGAGGCCGATGAAATGGCCGGGCGAGCCGATCGTGGTGTCGGTGAACGAGAGCCAGACGCCGAGCCCCAGCGGGTAGGTCAGGAACACGCCCAAAAGGCCGATGGTCGGCAACATGCAGGCGGCGACCAGGAACGCCTTGGAGTCGAACAGCCGCGCGAGCCGCCCCTCCCGAGGCGGCGTGAAGGCGACCGATGCGCTTGGAACCGTGGCGTCCATGTCCCCCTCCCCTCCAAGTCCGCGTCCCTAGGCGGTCTTGTAGTAGCGTTCCGCCTGGCGGGCCGCCTGCCGGGCCGCCGATTCCGGCGACATGCTGCCCGTCGCGACGGCGGCGAACATATCGACGATCGTGTAGTTCGCGGTGACGGCGGAGGACGCGGCGGTGATCGGCCCCGCGTAGCCGTCGTAATAGATGGTGTCCATCGCCGCCGCGTACGGCTTCAGCTTCGGATCCTCGGTCCAGAACTTCATCTGGCCGTAGGCCTTCAGCGGCTGCGACCAATAGCCGATGCAGTTCGAGAGCCACGGCCCGTACTGTGGCGCCTCCATCATGAAGCGCAGGTAGTCCTTCGCCGCGTTCGGGTATTTCGAGTGCTTGAACAGCATCGCGTTCATGATCGTCGCCGTGCGGGGCGCGCGCTTCGCAACGCCGAGCGGCACCTCCTCGTGGAACGTGTCCGCCGCTATCGCCTGCAACTTCGGGTCGGGCGAGGTCTTGAGCACGTAGTAGATCGACACGCCGTTGAACGTGAGCCCGATATCGCCGGCGGCATAGGCCTTGTTGTTGCCGGAGTCGTTCCACGAGATCGTGCCGGGGATCATCGTCTTGTACAGCTCGGTGATATATTTCAGCGCCTCGATGGTCGGCTTGACGTCGAGCGTCACCTTGCCGTTCTCATCGACCACGCTGCTGCCGTGCGACCACAGCGCCCATTCCGCGAAGCCGTTGGCGTCGCCCAGCGCGTGACCGAGCGAGAAGCCACAGGGGTGGCCGATCTTCTTCAACCCCTGGCAGAGCTTCAGGAAGCCGTCCAGATCCGCCGGGATCTTGTCGAACCCCGCCTGCTGCACCCATGACTTGCGGTACACGGTCGGCCCCGTGCCGCCGCCGACCGGCAGGCTGATCCAGTCGTTGGTGCGCCATTTCTGCCCATAGCGCAGCGCCAGGTCGTACCAGCCGCCGTACTTGGCCCCGAGGTAGTCGCACAGGTCGGACATCCCGACCAGCTTGGACGCGTAGATGAACGGATCGGAGCTGAACCCGATCACCACGTCCGCCCCTGCCCCGGTGTTGGCGATCACCGCCGTCTGCGGGCGCAGATCCTCCCAGGAGATGTAATCCACGCGCACCGGAACGCCGGTCTGCTCGGTGTACTTCTTGGTGTTGAGATCCCAGTAGACCTGGTCCGGGTCGATGAACTTGGCGGGGCGGATGACATGGAGCTGCGCCCCCTTCTCGGGCTGGAAGTTGGGAGGCGGGACATTCGCGATCGGTATGTCCGCGGGCGCCTGCGCTTGCTGGGCGCGCGCGCCGAGCGCCGGCAGCGCCGTCCCTCCCAACACCGCCGCGCCAAGGGTGAGCGAGTCGCGACGCGTGAGCTTCGTCATTCTGGATGTCCCCTCTCTCCACGCCCCTTTCGGGCTCATTCCGATCATCTTCGGCGCCGTTCACCCGGCCGTAAAGTGACAATCCTTTCAGTGACTCAGGCGGGCGCCGGTTCCGGCATCGAACAGGTGTACCAGCGCCGGGTCGGCGGTCAGGCGGATCGTCTCGCCAGGGCGCGCGGCAATGCGCTCGCGGAAGGCGCAGACGATCGGCGTGCCCGCCAGCTCCGCCAGAACCTGCGTCTCCGACCCCGTCGGTTCGATCACGTTGACCCGGGCCGGCCAGCCCTCGCCGGACAACTGGAAGTGCTCGGGGCGAACCCCGTACACGGCGGGACGGCCCTCGGCCGGGGCGCCGACGTTCGGCAGCGGCAGGGCCAACCCGCCCTCGGCCTGGAACGTGCCACCCTCCACCCTGCCCTTCAGGAAATTCATCGCCGGCGACCCGATGAATCCGGCGACGAAGAGGTTGGCCGGATTGTCATAGAGGTCGAGCGGCGCGCCGGCCTGCTCCACGTTGCCCGCGTTCATCACCACGATCGTGTCCGCCATCGTCATCGCCTCGATCTGGTCGTGCGTGACGTACACGGTCGTGGTGGCGAGCCGCTGGTGCAGCTCCTTGATCTCGGCGCGCATCTGCACGCGCAGCTTGGCGTCGAGGTTGGACAGCGGCTCGTCGAACAGGAACACCTGCGGGTTGCGCACGATGGCGCGGCCCATCGCGACGCGCTGGCGCTGCCCGCCGGAGAGCTGGCGCGGGTAGCGGTTCAGGAACGGCGTGAGGCCGAGGATGCGCGCCGCCCGGCCCACCTGCTCGTCGATCCGCGCCTGCGCGGTCTTCGCCAGCAGCAGCGAGAACGCCATGTTGTCGCGCACCGTCATGTGCGGGTAGAGCGCGTAGTTCTGGAACACCATGGCGATGTCGCGCTGCTTCGGGGGCACGTTGTTCACCACGCGCCCGCCGATCACGATTTCGCCGGCGGTGATGTTCTCCAGCCCGGCGATCATGCGCAGCAAGGTGGACTTGCCGCACCCGGATGGGCCGACGAGGATGACGAAGGCGCCGTCCTCGATCTCCACGTTCACGCCATGCAGGATCTCGGTCTGGCCGAAGATCTTGCGGACGTTGCGGATGCTGACGCTGGCCATGTGTGGACGTGGACTCCCTGCGCGTTGCTTGTTGCCGGCGGCCTCAGAACTTCGAGACCCGCACCTCCTTGCCCGTGATGAACTCAAGCAGCGCCGGCTTGCCGGCCTGGGTCTGCTCGATGCCGCGCTTGATCGCCGCCTGGATCTGTCCGGGGTCCGTGACGCGCTCGCCGTAGCCGCCAAAGGCGCGGGCCATCGCGGCGTAATCGCCCGAGATGTCGGTGGAGCGGTATTTCCGCGTCGAGACCGGCATCACCTTGAGCTCGATCGCCATGGAAAAGTTGTTCAGCAGGATCGACAGGATCGGGATGCGCTCGCGCACCGCCGTCTCGAAGTCCATCCCCGTGAAGCCGATCGCCGCGTCGCCCCACACATTGATGCAGAGCTTGTCGGGCTTGGCGAGCTTGGCGCCCATCGCGAGGCCCAGCCCCATGCCGAGCTGCGTCGTCTTGCCCCAGCCGATGTAGGACAGCGGCTCGGTCGAGATCCAGAACGGCGAGATCTGGTCGCGCGGGCTGCCCGCGTCATGGGTGATGATCGTGTTCGCCGGATCGACCGCGTGCATCAGCTCCCAGATCACGCGGTACGGGCTGAGCGGGGCGTCGTTCGAGGTGAGCAGAGGCTTCCACTCCGCCATCCAGCCTTCGCGCACCTCGGTGATCTCGCGCACCACCGAAGATGGGTCGCGCGGCGCCTTGATGCTCTGGCCCAGTTCGCCGAGCAGCGCGTCGAGCGCCAGCCCCGCGTCGCCCAGCAGGGCGGCGACGATCGGCAGATCCTTGCCGAGATGGTTGGGATCGTTTGTGTTGTGGACGATCTTCTTGCCCTTGGGGAACTTGATGCCGAAATTGGTCTCGGTGAACGAGCAGCCGATGCCGATGATGAGGTCGGCGTTGGCGATGAAGTGATGCACCGGCTTCGGCACCGCGTTGCCGCCCGAGCCGAGCGAGAGCGGATGGTTCTCCGGGAAGGCGCTCTTGCCGCCCAGGCTCGTCGTCACCGGCGCCCCCAGCAACTCGGCGAAACGCTTGAGCTGCGCCCAGGCCTCGGCCCAATGCACGCCCGTCCCGGCGTAGATCACCGGGCGCTTGGCCGCCAGGATCGCCTGCGCGGCGCGTCGCACGTCCTGTGGATCGGGCGCCGAGCGGGCCTTGATGGCCGGGCTGTAGTCGAGATCGCCGATCTCCTCGTTCCAGATATCGGTCGGGATCTCGACGATGCAGGGACCGCCCCGCCCGTTCTTCAGGCGCGAGAAGGCGCGGCGCATCATGTTGGGCACCTCGGAGGGCATGATCGCCCACTCGGCCGATTTGGCGACGCCGCGCATCTCGCGCACCGCGCTGTAGTTCGGGTCGATCCCGGCGATGCGGCGCGGGTAGCCCTGGGGGATCACCAGCAGCGGGATGGACTCGCTGAACGCCTGGGCGACGCCGCCATAGGCGTTCTCGGTCCCCGGCCCATGCTGCATGCAGAACGCGCCGATCTTGTGCCCGGAGGTGACTCGGGTGATAGCGTCCGCCATGTGCAGCCCGATCCGCTCCTGGCGGACCATGATCGGCCTGATGTCGGCCTGGGCCGCGAACTCGATCAGGTGGTTGACCGGATAGCCGCAGAGGATCTCGATCCCCTCCCGCTTCATGATCTCCGCGATCGCCTCGCCGACCTTCATGGG
>DATFDN010000191.1:0-4764 GCA_035252035.1 Acetobacteraceae bacterium
GTTGCCCGGCCCTGCCGTGATCCGGCCCGGATAGCCCGCCTCACTCCGCCGCAGCCGCGTACGCCTCCAACGGCGCGCAGGTGCAGACCAGGTTCCGGTCCCCGTACGCGTTGTCCACCCGCTTGACCGGCGGCCAGTACTTGGCGTCCGCCACCCAGGGCAGCGGGAACGCCGCCTGGGCGCGGGAGTAGGGGTGGGACCACGGCTCCGCCGCGATCTCGGTCATGGTGTGCGGGGCGTTCTTCAGCGGGTTGTCGGCGCGGTCCAGCCGCCCCGCCGCGACCGAAGCGATCTCGGCGCGGATCGCGACCATCGCGGCGCAGAAGCGGTCGAGCTCGGATTTCGGCTCGCTCTCGGTCGGCTCGATCATCAATGTCCCGGCGACCGGCCAGGACATGGTGGGTGCGTGGAAGCCGAAATCCTGCAAGCGCTTGGCGATGTCCTCGACGCTCACCCCGGCCTCGGCCTGGAAGTGGCGGCAGTCGATGATGCACTCGTGCGCCACCAGCCCGGTTGGACCCGCGTACAGCACTGGATAATGCGGCGCGAGGCGCGCGGCGACGTAGTTCGCGTTCAGGATCGCGACCTCGGTCGCCCGCTTCAGCCCGGCCGCGCCCATCATCCGGATATAGGCGTACGAGATCGGCAGGATCAGCGCGCTGCCGAACGGCGCGGCGGCGACCGGCCCGATCCCGCTCGCCGGGCCAGCGTCGGCGCGCAGCGGATGGTTCGGCAGATGGGGCGCGAGATGCGCGGCGACCGCGATCGGCCCGACGCCGGGACCGCCGCCGCCGTGCGGGATGCAGAAGGTCTTGTGCAGATTGAGGTGGCACACGTCGGCGCCGATCGCCGCCGGGCTGGTCAGCCCAAGCTGCGCGTTCATGTTGGCCCCGTCCATGTACACCTGCCCGCCGTGCTCATGGACGACCGCGCACATTTCGCGCACCTCGGCCTCGAACACGCCATGCGTGCTGGGATAGGTCAGCATCAGCGCCGCCAGCCGCTCCGCGTGAAGTTCCGCCTTGGACCGCAGATCCCCGAGGTCGATGTTGCCCGCGCGGTCGCACCCGACCACCACCACGCGCAGCCCGGCCATGGTCGCGCTCGCGGGATTGGTGCCGTGCGCGCTGGCCGGGATCAGGCACACGTCGCGCGCGCCCTGGCCGCGCGCCGCGTGGTAGGCGCGGATCGCCAGCAGCCCGGCGTACTCGCCCTGCGAGCCGGCGTTCGGCTGCAAGGAGACGGCGGCGAAGCCGGTCGTGGCGCGCAGCCACTCGCCGAGACGCGCGATCAGCGCCGCATAGCCCTCGGTCTGCTCCGCCGGCGCGAAGGGATGGATGTCGGCGAAGTCCGGCCAGGAGATCGGCATCATCTCGGCCGAGGCGTTCAGTTTCATGGTGCAGGAGCCGAGCGGGATCATGCCCCGGTTCAGCGCCAAATCCTTGTCCTCCAGCCGCTTGAGGTAGCGCAGCATGGAGTGCTCGCAGCGATGCTCGGCGAAGACCGCCTGCTCAAGGAACGGCGTGCCGCGCAGCAACTCGGGCGGGATCGAGGCGGAGGCGCCGGAGAGATCCGCGCCGAGCACCTCGGCGAGCCGCGCCAGATCCGCGCGCGTCACCGTCTCGTCGAGCGCGATGCCGACACCGCTCGCGTCGATCCGGCGCAGGTTGAAACCGGCGCGCAGGGCGCGGGCGATCAGCCCGTCCGCGTCGCGGGTCTCGATCGCCAGCGTGTCGAAGAAGGCGGCGTGGCGCAGCTCATGCCCGCCCCGCCGCGCGGCATCGGCCAGGAGCCGGGCTTGCAGGTTCACCCGCCGCGCGATGCGCCGCAGTCCCTCTGGCCCATGCCAGACCGCGTAGAACCCGGCGATCACCGCCAGCAGCACCTGGGCGGTGCAGATGTTGGAGGTCGCCTTCTCCCGCCTGATGTGCTGCTCGCGCGTCTGCAAGGCGAGCCGCATCGCGGGCGTACCGGCCGCATCGACGCTGACGCCGACCAGGCGCCCCGGCATGGCGCGCTTGAAGGCGTCGCGCGTGGCGAGGAAGCCGGCGTGAGGCCCGCCGAAGCCCATCGGCACGCCGAAACGCTGCGCCGAGCCCACGACGATGTCGGCCCCCATCTCGCCGGGCGGGGTCAGCAGCGCGAGCGCGAGGGGGTCGGCCGCGACGATCGCGAGCGCCCCCGCCTCGTGCGCCCGCGCGATCTCCGGCGCGAGGTCGCGGATCGCGCCGGTGCTGCCCGGGTACTGGAGCACCAGCGCGAACGGGTTCGCGGCGCCGATTCCGGCCAGGTCGCCGGGCGCGACATCGACCAGCCGCCAGCCGAGCGGCGCGGCGCGGGTCTGCAACACGGCGCGGGTCTGCGGATGGATGTCGGAGGCCACCGCGATCACATCCGAGGACGCCTTGCTCAGCCCATGCGCCATGCTCACCGCCTCGGCCGCCGCCGTCGCCTCGTCCAGCAACGAGGCGTTGGCGATCGGCAGGCCGGCCAGGTCACAGATCATGGTCTGGAAGTTCAGCAGCGCCTCCAGCCGGCCCTGCGCGATCTCCGCCTGATACGGGGTATAGGCGGTGTACCAGCCAGGATTTTCCAGCACGTTCCGCTGGATGACGGGCGGCGTGTGGGTGCCGTGATAGCCGAGCCCGATCAGCGACTTCACCACCCGGTTGCGCGCCGCCAGCCCGCGCAGCTCGGCCAGGGCGCCCGCCTCGTCCACCGCTGGCGGCAGGTCGAGCATCCGGGCGAGCCGGATCGCCGGGGGCACGGCACGATTCGCCAGCTCGTCCAGGCTCGCCGCGCCGACCACGTGGAGCATGGAGCCGATGTCCCTGTCCGACGGGCCGATGTGGCGGGCGACGAAGCCATCCTCCGCCTCCAGCGCGGACAGCTCGGCGAGGTGGTCCATCACAGGCTCTCCACGTACTCTTGGTACTCCGCCTCGTCCATCAGCTCTTCGAACTCCGCCGGATCCTCGACCTGGATCTTGAAGAACCAGCCGTCGCCCTCGGCGTTGGTGCTCACCATCGCCGGGTCTTCGACGACCGGCTGGTTGGCTTCGACGATCGTGCCGGACAGCGGCGCGTACACGTCGGAGGCGGCCTTCACGCTTTCGACGACGGCGCAGGCCTCGTCGCGGCTCACCTCCCGGCCGATCTCGGGCAACTCGATGAAGACGAGATCGCCCAGCGCCTCCACCGCGTGCTCGGTGATGCCGACGGTTGCGATGTCACCCTCCATCCGCACCCATTCATGCTCCTTCGTGTAGCGGGTCTCGTGGTGGCTGCGATCGATAGGCGGCATGGCGGTCCTCCCTCTGGGGGCGTCAGCGTGCGTAGCGGTGCGGGACGAAGGGCAGCGCCGTGACCAAGGCGGGCAGAGGCTTGCCGCGCACCATCAGGTGGAGGCGCGTGCCCGGCGCGGCGAGGTCGCGGCGCACATAGCCCATGGCGATGGGCGCGCTCAGGCTCGGCGAAAACCCGCCCGAGGTGACGGTTCCCGCCTGGGTGCCGTCATCGGCGACGATCGTCGTGCCGGCGCGCGCCGGCGCCCTGCCCTCTGGGCGCAGCCCGACGCGCAGGCGGTGCGGATGATGCGCGAGCTGGTCTCGGATCGCCGCCGCGCCGGGGAAGTCCCACGCCTCGCGCCGGCGCTTGCCGATGACCCAGCCGAGCCCGGCCTCGATCGGCGTGGTCAGCTCGTCGATGTCGTTGCCATAGAGGCACAGGCCCGCCTCCAGCCGCAGCGAGTCGCGCGCGCCCAGGCCCGCCGGGGCGACCTCCGGCTCGGCCAGCAAGGCGCCGGCCAATGCCTCGGCGCGATCGGAGGGGACGGAGATCTCGAACCCGTCCTCGCCAGTGTAGCCCGAGCGGCTGAGCAGGCAGGGGATGCCGGCGACATCCAGCGCGGCCACGCCCATGAACGGCAAGGAGGTCGCGGCGGGCGCCAGGCGTCCCACCACCACCGCCGCCAGCGGTCCCTGGAGCGCCAGCAGCGCCCGGTCCTCGATCGGCTCGATCCGCACGCTCTCCGGCAGCGAGGCCGCGACATGCGGGAAATCCTCCGCCTTCCGGCTAGCGTTGACGACGAGAAACAGCCGGGATTCGGCCAGCCGGGCCACCATCATGTCGTCGAGGATGCCGCCCGCCTCGTTCAGCAGCAGCGTGTAGCGCTGCCGCCCCGGCCGCAGGCCGATGATCTCGCCCGGCACGAGGCCCTCCAGCGCGGCGGCGGCGGTGGCGCCGGTCAGCCAGGCCTGGCCCATGTGCGACACGTCGAACAGCGCCGCCTTGTCGCGGCAGTGCAGGTGCTCCGCCATCACCCCGCCCCGGCAGCGTTCGGCCAGGGCGCCCTTGAGGTCGTACTGCACGGGCAGCGCGTAGCCGGCGAAGGGAACCATGCGGGCGCCGAGCGCGCGGTGCCAGGCGTCGAGCGGCGTCAAGCGCGGCTTGGGCGGCGTCGGGTCGTCAATCAGGGCATTCTCAACCAAGGCAGGCTCCACGACCATGGCTCCCCGCCCGCCGATGCGAGCGGAACAGCCCCCCTCTGTCGCGGAACCTGAGAGATTCGGATGCCTTCCCCGACACCCTTACTCCGTCGGTGCGGCCCGCCCAATTCGCGGCGAGCCGGCTTTCCAGAGATCCCCGTTTCCGGCGCGGTCCTTCTGCCTGAGCGTTTCCGGGGGCCGGTTGCGCCTTCGGCGGCGGATCACCCGCTCTCTCCCGCGCCGGAGTGCTCGGGATTGGGACAAGATGGCGTACCTGG
>DATFDN010000192.1:0-2760 GCA_035252035.1 Acetobacteraceae bacterium
GCGAGGAGCGCGTCGGCGCGGTGCGCGGTTTCGCCCGCCGGGCGGGCGCGCACCGCTTCCTCGACCTTGGCCGCCAAGGCGGCATCGCCCAGGTCGCGGCGCAGCCACGCATCAATGGCGCCGTTGCGCAGGGCCGCCACACCCGCCTCGGGATTGGCGCCGATCGCATGGGCCAGGGTGCGCGCGTTCCAGGCGCTCCAGGCGGCGATCCTCGCCGGGGTGGCCGCGCGCTTGCGCGGGGGCGCGGCCAGCCGCCGCATCCGTGCCGTGATGGGGTTGCGCAGCAGGCTTGGCGCCGGACGATGCTCGGGATCCTCGGCCAGCATCCCACGCGCGAGATCGGCGATGGCCGGGGGGAGGCGCGCCTCGCCCGTGAGCGCGGCGAAGCTGCCGAGTTCGAGCTTGCGGCGGACGATCGCCGCCGGGTCGAGCGCCGCGAGCGGGGTCGTCAGACCTTGCGCCAGGAGAACCATGAGCGCGCCAAGCGCGTACACGTCATCGGCCATGCTGCCCTCGCCCCGGCCGCAGGGCAGGCACATCGCGCTGTAGGGCGGCTCGAATAGCGCGGGTTGCAGGGACGCGGGCGGAGCGGCCCAGCCCTGGCCTAGGACCACCCTCTCGCCCGGCGCGGCCTGGAACACGTTGTCAGGCCGGATGGCGCGATGCGTGACGCCGCGCGCGCCGAGCCGCTCCAGGACATGCGCCGCCGGACGCAACAGGCACTCGATCAGCTCCGCCCCGCCCCAGGCGCGCGGCGCCCCGGCCACCGATGGACCGGGCGGGGCGGGACAGATGACGTAATAGGCTTCCTCGCCCGCATTCTCCGCCGGCCCGGCCCCGTGCGCGAGCGGCCCCAACAGTCCCTCCGTCATTCCGGCGAGCGCCCGCAGCGCCTCTGCCCGCGCCGGCATCGCGCGCGCGACCTGAACCCCCATCAGCCCGGACAGGCCATGCCGGTCGGTCACGGCAAAGGCCGGCAGCCCGCCGCCCGCGCCAGCGAGCGGGCGCGCGGGATCAACGGCGTACCGGCCGCCAATCAGGCGGGGATCGGCCTCGGGCGGGGCGGCAGTCATGCGGTCGCATTCTAGCGGGAGATGGTTAGGAAATCGAAAAGACGGGGGTATGCAGGTTGCCCCTTCCATCATCCAGGCTCGGAGCGCCGCCTCCTTGCGCCGGCAGCTTCAGGGCGGCGCCTCAAGGCAATGGACATCACCGATCGCCACCGCAACCGGACAGGTCACTGCTTCGACGCTGATGCTGATTCCGGTTGCAATCGCGATGGACCGGCCATGGATGCTTATGATGCCGGGCCTTGCAATTTGGGGAGCGCCCCTTCATCGCCACCCTGTCCACAGTGTGAGCTAACTCACAGCGCCCCTGCACGTGAACAGTAATGTCTCACATGTCAACTCAACTGCCGGAGGACCGTGATGAAGCTTCGTGCTGCTGTGATCGGAGTTGCGCTGAGCGCCGCCGCGATACTCGTCAGTGCGCCCGCTTGGGCGCAATGCGTGGCGCCGGCGAGCGCGGATGGAGCTTGGGCGGCAAACGACGGAGGCACCTACTACGTCCGACAGATCGGCAATCAGTTCTTCTGGCTCGGCATGAGCCGCGACAATGGGCGTTCATTCACGAATGTGTTTCACGGCACCCGCCAAGGCAATGTGATCACAGGCGCCTGGGCAGACGTGCGAGGCGCGAGCCATGGCGGGGGTTCCCTGACGCTCCGGATTGACGGCACCGCGTTCATGCAGAGAACCAACGTTACCGGCGGCTTCAGCGGGTCGCGATGGGGTCGTCCATGCAATGACGTGGTACTGAACCCGCAGTGAATGTGTCATCTGATCCTCCTTCCCTCCGGACCAGCCAGAGGGAAGGAGCCGGACCATGTGCGTGCTACTCCGGCAACGGCACCGCATAAGCGCGGAACGGTCCAGGCTTGCCTCGCTTCTCCGGCGGGTCGAACAGCGTCGCGAGTTGGCCCTCCAGCACCCAGGCCGTGTTGCCGATCTGCCAGACCGAGACCGGCTGCTTGAAGCCGCCCCTCACCGTCTTGACCTCGGCATTGTCGCCGCTGAGGGTGATGATGTCGAAGCGGCCCGCGTCGGCGCCCTCCACCACCAGCAGTCCGTTCCTCCCGTAGGCGCGCATCCCGTCCGGATGCTCGAAGCCCGGCGTGGTCTTGAGCTGCGCGATCTGGCCCGCCTTGCCGCCTTGGCCCATCTCGACACGGAACAGCCGTCCGGTCGAATAGGTGTTGGCGTAGAGGTTGCCGTCCTGTCCGATCGTGATGCCGTCCAGGCACGGACCCTCGCCGCCGAATCGAGGATCGCTCGCCCAGACCTCAAGCGCGCTTCCGCCCGGCGGAAGTTTCAGGATGTGCGGCTGGAACGAGTCCGCCACGTACACCGCGCCGTCGGCGCCCACCACCATGTCGTTGCAAAGCGATTTTCCGCCCGGCAGCGGCCAGCTTCCCTTCCCGGCGCCGCTCTTGAGGTCAAAGGCCTTCAGCGCCACCGGCTTCTCGCCGCCGGGGGGCGGCACGCCGAACGCGCCGAGGTTGCTTGTGCAGACCCAGAGCGTCCCGGATCTCTCGTCGGCGAACACGCCCAGCGTGGTCATGGAGTCGTTCGCGCCTGGCTTGATCCACCGTTCCGCGGTGGCCGCGCCGGGTGGAACGCGGAAAATCCCGCCTTCATATAGGCTGCCAGCATAGATCGTGCCGTCCGATGTTGCGGTGATGCTCTCGGGATAGGCGTG
>DATFDN010000193.1:0-3721 GCA_035252035.1 Acetobacteraceae bacterium
GCGCCGGCCTGATCACCGACGTGGATCAGGACCGGCTCGTCTCCATGATGGTCGGCCGGAGCGTCGATCAGATTTACCCGAAGCGCCCCGCGAAGCTCGGCGAGGTCATCCTTGAAGTGGAGCGTCTGTCACACCCGACGGAGTTCGAGGACATCTCGTTTAGCCTACGCCGGGGCGAGATCCTCGGCTTCTACGGCTTGGTGGGCGCGGGGCGCAGCGAGGTCATGCAGGCGTTGTTCGGCATCACCCGGCCCAGTCGCGGTGCGATCAGGCTCGATGGACGCACAGTGAGGCTCAGGAGCCCGCGCGACGCCGTGCGTGCCGGGATCGTCTATGTGCCCGAGGACCGTGGCAAGCAGGGCGTCATCTTGCAGTTGCCCATCGTCGAGAACATCGGCCTGCCGCAACTCGACTGGCTGAGCCGGCGCGGCTTCGTCAACATGGCCGCCGAGTTCGCCCTGGCCCGGCAGTATGGCGGACGGCTGCAAGTGAGGGCCGCGAGCTGGTCGGTGCCGGTGGATACGCTATCGGGCGGCAATCAGCAGAAGGTGGTGATCGCCAAGTGGCTGGCGACGCAGCCGAAGATCATCATCCTGGACGAGCCGACCAAGGGAATCGACGTGGGCGCCAAGGCGGCGGTGCATGAGTTCACTGTCGAATTGGTCGTGCAAGGGCTCGCGGTCATCATGGTGTCCTCGGAGCTGCCCGAGGTGATCGGCATGTCCGATCGGATCGTCGTCATGCACGAGGGCCGCATCAAGCAAGTGTTCAGTCGTGACGAAGCGACGCCCGAAGCGGTCGTAACGGCAGCCACGGGTGGGGTGCTCGCGAGCGCCGCGCTGCACGAAGCGGCATGAGGCCAGACCCATGCGGATGAGCGGATTGACGCGCGAGCGCGAGACGGCACTGGCCGGTATTGTCATCGCGCTTGTCCTGCTGATCGGCTTCAGGGCGCCAGTCTTTTTGACGCCGGGGAGCCTGAGGGGGGTGTTCAGCGACACCTCGGCCCTTGTGATCCTCGCCCTGGGCGAAATGGTCGTGATCCTGACGGGAGCGATCGATCTTTCGATCGCCGCCAACCTTGCGCTGACCGGGATGTTGACGGCGATGCTGTCGGTCGTCGCTCCGGGCGTGCCCGGGATCGCTTTCCTGCTCTTGGCCGCGCTGCTCGGCCTCGTACTTGGCGCGCTGAACGGCGCGCTGGTCTGGCGCGTCGGCATTCCCTCCATCGTGGTCACGCTCGGCACGCTCAGCATCTATCGCGGACTCATTTTTCCGCTGCGTGGCGGCGCCTGGGTGAACAGCAACGAGATGAGCCATGCGTTCCTGAATTTCCCGCGTATCACGTTTGGCATGGACTTGTTTTCCTGGGTCGCCGTTGCCGTCGGAGCCGCTGTCTGGTTCGTACTGGCGCACACTCGCTTCGGACGTAAATTCTATGCCGCCGGCGGCAATCCAAGGGCGGCCGTCTATGCCGGCATCGATCCGGGGCGGGAGCAGTTCCTCGCGTTTTGCATCTCGGGCACGCTGGCCGGCCTGTGCGGCTACCTTTGGGTCTCACGCTACGCCGTCGCCTACGTCGATACGGCGCTCGGTTTTGAGCTACAGGTGATCGCCGCCTGCGTGATCGGGGGGGTCAGCATCGCCGGTGGCATCGGCACCGTGACCGGCTGCGTGCTTGGGGCGCTGTTCCTGGGCGTCGTCAAGAACGCGCTGCCCACGATCGGCGTCTCGCCGTTCTGGCAAATGGGTATTTCGGGAGTGGTGATCGTTGTCGCAGTGATCCTGAACGCGCGCGGGGAGCGCCGCCATGGGCGCCGCATCCTTCGGCCAGCCGGAACTATTTAGGAAAGGGGCGCGGTCATGTCCGACCAGGCGTTGCCGGTCGAGAACCTCCCGCGGATCGCGGTTCCGGACCGATTGCCGTGGCGCGCCTCCGACCTCATGCTGCGCTGGGAAGTGCTGTTGCTGGTCTTTCTGGCGCTCGTGGTGTTCATCAATGTCCGGCTGTCGCCGTACTTCCTCGACTGGAGCAACATCTCCGACGCGACGTTCAACTTCACCGAGCAGGCCATTGTCGCCCTGCCGATGACCTTGCTCATCATCGCGGGCGATATCGACCTGTCGGTCGCCTCGATCATTGCCCTGGCGTCAACGGCCATGGGGGCGGCGGCGGTGGCGGGCGCACCCACAGGTGTCCTGGCCGTCATTGGCTTGCTCGTCGGACTTGCCAGCGGCGCGTTCAACGGCTGGCTGGTCACGACCTTCGGCGCACCGTCCATTATCGTCACGATCGGAACCATGAGCCTGTTCCGCGGCATCTCGTACATCGTGCTCGGCGATCAAGTGTATAACAGCTATCCGGAGGCTTTCGCCTATTTCGGCCAGGGCTATGTCGCCTGGGTTCTGTCGTTTGAGTTCTGCCTGTTTGTCGCGCTGACCGTCGCCTTCGGGCTCCTGCTGCACCGTACGAGCTTCGGCCGACGAGTGTTCGCAATTGGCAACAATGCGACCGCGGCCCTCTTCGCCGGCATCGATGTGCGGCGCTATCGCATGAGCCTGTTCATGCTGGTCGGCTTGCTCGCGGGCCTCGCCTCGGTGCTGCTGACATCGCGTCTCGGCAGCACGCGGCCGAACATCGCAACCGCGTGGGAGCTGGACATCATCACCATGGCGGTGCTTGGCGGCGTCAACATCAATGGGGGGTCGGGAACCATTCTGGGGGTGTTCATCGCCGCTTTCATCATGGGGTTCCTGACCTATGGCATGGGGCTGGTCAACATGCCGGGCATCGAAATGACGGTGCTGATCGGCACCTTGCTGATCGTCGCGATCGCGCTGCCGATCATCATTCGCAAACTGCTGCCAGCCCGCCGAAAGGGCGCCTGAGATGGAGCGGCACCACACCCTGCCCGCTCGATGAACCGATGCCCATGAACCGTACAGCTAACCAGTCAGCCGGTCCCGCAATCCCTCCCCCTTCACGCCCAACATCACCGCCGCATATCGCTTAAATTCCCCAAACGCTCCCTCAATCGCCTCGAACGCCGCGTCCAGCAACTCCCTATGCACTCGCAGCATTTGCTTGGCGATCGGGTCCGGCAGCTCCGCCGCGAGCCCCGCGTCGCCGCGCCATAGCCGGTTCGACGCCAGATAATCCTCCCGCACTGCTTCATACGGCACGCCCAGCGCGGTCAGGATCAGCGCCGCGCCGAACCCCGTGCGATCCTTCCCGGCCGAGCAATGCAGCAACAGCGGCAGCGCCGCCTCGTCCTGCAACAGCGCGAAGATCGCCCGGTAGCGGTGCGACCATTCCAGCGCATAGGCCTGGTAGGCCCGCTTCATCACGGTCAGCACGTCCTCGCCCGTCGCCTCGCGCGTCGCCAGCAGGTCGCGCAGGCTGGCGCCGACCGAGGGCTCGATCGGGAGGCGACGCACCGTCACCCCTGGCAGGCGGTCCAGCGCATAGGGCGCCCGCTCCGCCTCCCGCGTGCCGCGCAGGTCGCAGACCGTGCGCAGCCCGGTCTCGGCTAGAACGTCGATATCGCGCTCGGTCAGCCCGGTCAGCGCGGCGGAGCGGAACACGCGCCCGAACCGCACCCGCCGCCCGTCCGAAGTCGGCCAGCCGCCGAGGTCGCGCACATTCGACGCGCCCTCCAACGCCAGCACGCGCGGCAACACCTCCTCCGTCACCGGCGCATTCCCGCCACCGCCTCCGCCA
>DATFDN010000194.1:0-8544 GCA_035252035.1 Acetobacteraceae bacterium
TTCGCGGTGTCGCGATAGACCCGGTCGCGCTCCCAACCGCCCGGCACCGCGCGCCGGGCGACGCGCCGAACGCCGCGTGCCCAGCGTCGCGGATGAACCCCCCTCATCGTCGTGCCTCCATCCACGGATCGGCGCGGTTCCACCGCTCCTCGGCCTCGGCATCACGCACGCCGGCCTGGGCACGGCCGCGCCAGCCCGGCGCCTCGGCATCGAGAATGCTCTCCAGGCTTTCCACGCGCTGCTCCATGCCCTGGGCCAGCTCCCAAAGGTCGGCGAGCACGCGCTCCTGTTCCCTCGACATCATGCGCGCCGTGCGCCAGCGCGTGGCGTAGTGCGCGACAATCCAGATCGGCGCGACCACGACCAGGAAAAGGACAGCGACCAGTCCCGCGGGAACGCTCATGTCACACCTTCGCCGGCTGTGGCGCGACCATGGGGATTCGGTTGCCGAGCCGTGCCTTCAGCTTGCCCAGCTCCTCCTGCACGCTCGACTCGGCTTCCATCTCGGCGAAGTCCTGCTCCAGCGGCTTGCCGCGCCCGATGTCGTACGCCTCGACCTTGCCCTCCGCCTCGTCGAGCGCGCGCTCCACCTGCTCGAAGCGGGCGAAGGCGTCGGCGATTCGCTCGTCGTACAGCTTGCCGCGCAGCTTGATGCGGTTGGCGGCGCTGCGGTGGCGCGCGATGATCGAGCGCTCGCGCGCCTTGGCGTCGTTCAGCTTGCCCTGAAGCTTGGCGATGTCCTCGTTCTGGCGCGTGAGCGCCTCGACCATGGCGGCAAGCTGCTCCTCCGCGCTGGCCAGGGCCTGCGCGGCGCGCGCCTTCGCCGCCAGCGCACCGCGCGCCAAGTCGTCCCGCCCGCGCGTGACCGCGAGTTCGGCCTTGCGCTCCCACTCCTCGGTGTCGCGGCGCAAGGCGGCGACCCGGCGCTCCATCTCCTTGCGCTCGGCGATGCCGCGCACCGCCCCGGAGCGCACCTCGACCAGCGTGTCCTCCATCTCCTTGATGATGAGGCGGATGATCTTCGCCGGATCCTCGGCACGGGCGAGGATCGAGTTGATGTTGGAGTTCACGATGTCGGTGAGGCGCGAGAAGATGCCCATGGACCGGCTCCTGCTAAGTCGCCAGCCGAGGAAGCACGTCCCGTGCCATCCGGGAACACCTCGGAGCAAGCGGTCCCGTCCTTTTTCCTGCTGGCGTACATTCCCGTACTCCGGTAGATTCTCCCAACTTATGGTGCTTTCCGCCGATCCCAGCCTACCGACCCCGCTCGGGGAAAGCCCGGCCTTTCAGGCCATGCTCGCCCATGTCTCACGCCTCGCCCCGCTCGACCGTCCCGTGCTGGTGGTGGGAGAGCGGGGCACTGGCAAGGAGCTCGTGGCAAGCCGGCTGGCCTATTTGTCGCCGCGCTGGACCCGCCCGTTCGTCAAGCTCAACTGCGCCGCGCTGCCCGAGAGCCTGCTCGATTCCGAGCTGTTCGGCCACGAAGCCGGCGCCTTCACCGGCGCTGGGCGCCGCCGTCCCGGCCGGTTCGAGCTGGCCGATGGCGGCACGTTGTTCCTCGATGAGGTCGCAAACGCCTCGCTCGCGGTGCAGGAGAAGCTGCTTCGCGCGATCGAGTACGGCGCCTTCGAGCGGGTCGGCGGCAACGATACCCTGGCCGTGGACGTGCGCGTGATCGCCGCGACCAATGCCGATCTGCCGGCGCTGGCCGCTTCGGGCCGCTTCCGGGCGGATCTGCTCGACCGCCTCGCCTTTGACGTGGTGGCGCTGCCGCCGCTGCGCGCCCGTCCCGAGGACATTCCCTTGCTGGCCGAGCACTTCGCGACCCGCATGACCGCCGAACTTGGGCGGGAATATTTCCCAGGCTTCACCCAGGCCGCCATGGACCGGCTCCGCGCCCATGACTGGCCGGGCAATGTGCGCGAGCTGCGCAACACGGTGGAACGGAGCGTCTGTCGGATGGAGCGGCCCACGCAGCCTCTCGATGAGGTGATCCTGGACCCCTTCGCCGGAGCGACGCGATCGGTGCCAGTCTCCGCTCCCGCGCCTGCCCTTCCGGACTCTCCGCCGCTGTCCGACTTCGCGGGCGCCGTGCGCCGCTTCGAGGCCGGCCTGTTGCGCCGCGCGCTACAGGAAAGCCGCTACAACCAGCGCCGCGCCGCCGAGCGTCTGGGCCTCAGCTACGACCAGTTCCGCCACCTGCTGCGCGGGCACCCGGATCTTCGCCCCGCTCGTTGAACCGCACTCCTTCATAGGACCGAGACATGCCGGAGGACCGCGCCACCTATCCGCCGCTCGATATCCTGAAACCGGTCGCCGAGGGCATATGGATCGCCGATAGCGGGCCGTTGCACATACTTGGAATGCCCTTGCCGGTGCGCATGACAGTGGTGCGCCTGGGCGATGGCGGGATGTGGCTCCACTCGCCGACTCGCTACACCGAGGGATTGAGGCAAGCCATCGAAGGACTCGGCCCGATCCGTCACCTGATCGCGCCGAACGTGGCGCACTGGTCGTTCCTGAAAGATTGGCAGCGTCATTGCCCGAAGGCGGTGACGTGGGCCGCACCGAACCTGCGCCGGCGCCGCCAAGTGCGAAAGGCGGAGCTACGGCTCGATCATGACCTGTCCGACACCTCTCCACCGGACTGGGCCGGCGAGATCGCGCAGGCCGTGGTTCCAGGGGGAGGCGGCTTCAGTGAGGTAGGCTTCTTTCACCAAAACTCTCGCACCTTGGTGCTAACCGATCTGATACAGAATCTTGAGCCGGAAAAGGTGCCCTTGCTCGTTCGTCCCATCGGCAACCTTCTCGGCGTCCGTGCGCCGAATGGCAAGGCGCCGATCTATTTGCGGCTGGTCATCCTCGCGCGCCGCCGGGATGCCGCGCAGGCCGCGTCCAGGATGGTGGCGTGGGCGCCCGAGCGCGTGATCTTCGCCCACGGCACCTGGTTCGAGCGAGACGGCACTGCCGCGCTGCGCCGATCGTTGTCCTGGCTCCTGCCCCGGCCGGGTTAGAGGGTTCGGAGCAGATTGGATTGCGACCGCCGAACCGCTGCTTCACCTCTCCCGCTTGCGGGAGAGTTGTAATGCCAGCCGGCGCAGGCTTCGACCCTCACGCCGTCATTCCCGCGCAAGCGGGAATCCAGGAAACCGCGCGAACCTCGATGTGTATGTGGGCCTGGATGCCCGCCTGCGCGGGCATGGCGGCAAGGTTTAGGACCAACGTGATCCGAAGGCGCTCTGGCCTACAGCGCCCGCTCTCAATGCGGCAGCGGCTCGCCGGGAACGGCGGTGCCGCCGAAGCTCATGATCAGCGCGCGCACTTCGACCAGCGCGTCGTCAATCTTCTCCGTGTCGGTGCCGCGCACCACGATCGCCACGCCGTTGCCGGAGGCCCGGTAGAACGGATAGCTGCCGATATCCACCTCCGGGTAACGGCCTTGGATCTCAGCGAGCCCCTCGGCCAGCAGCCCCTCGCCCACTTGGATCACATGGACGGCGCGGGCCTCGATCGGCTGGCCGCGCTCCAAGCGCGGCGCCAGCCTCTCGAACATCGCCTGCATGACGCGCGGCACGCCGGCCAGGACGTGAACGTTGCCGATGGTGAAGCCGGGCGCGGTCGAGACCGGGTTGTCGATCAGCTCGGCCCCGCGCGGCAGGGTCGCCATGCGCTGGCGGGCCGTGTTGAACTCGCCCGGTGGATAGGCTTTCTCCAACCGCCGCCAGGCTTCCGGGTGCGGCTCCCAGGGGACGCCGAACGCGGCCGCGATGCATTCGCTGGTGATGTCGTCATGCGTCGGCCCGATCCCGCCGGTCGTGAAAACGTGGTCATGGCGGGCGCGCAGTTCGTTGACCGTATCGATGATGACCTCGGCCACGTCAGGGATGACGCGCGCCTCGCGCACCGGAATGCCGAGCGCGCTGAGGCGGCGGCCGAGATACTGCAAGTTCGCGTCCTGCGTGCGGCCCGACAGCACCTCGTTGCCAATCAGGATCACGCAGGCAGTGGGATTGGCGTGCATCGGCCTCCTCCGTCACAGGAACCCGCGCAGCAGCGGGATCAGCGGCTTGTCCGCCGGCGGCATGGGATAGTCGGCAAGCTTCTCGGGGCGGACCCAGGTGAGGGTCTGGCCCTCATGCGGACGCGGTATGCCCTTCCAGCGCCGGCACAGGAACAGCGGCATCAGAAGGTGGAACCGCTCGTACTGATGCGAGGCGAAAGCGAAGGGCGCGAGGCAATCGGCGGAAATGTCGATCCCCAGCTCCTCCTTCAGCTCCCGGATCAGCGCCGCCTCGGGGGTTTCGCCAGGGTTGAGCTTGCCGCCGGGGAATTCCCACAGCCCAGCCATCCACTTGCCCTCGGGGCGGCGGGCCAGCAGCACCCGCCCGTCCCGGTCGATCAGCGCGCAGGCGGCGACCAGCATGAGCGGAACGGTGCCGGCCTCATCCGCGCCGGGCGTCCTTGGCTCCTCCGCCTGTCCGAACAAGTCGTCGCGCGCGGCCTCGAATTGCCAGACCGGGTGCTCGCCGCCACGCGAGACGAAGGTCTCGGTGCCGATCCCGGTCTGGCGGAAGCCGATGCGGCGGAGCACGGCGGCCGAGGCCGGATTGTCGGTGGCGACGTTCGCCGCCAGCCGGTCGAGGTCGAGATTGGCCAAGGCCCACCGCGCGAACCGTCCGGCAGCCTCACTGCCCACCCCATGCCCCCAGAAGCGCCGGCCGACCCAGTAGCCGAGCCGCCCGGTGCGGGAGGCCGGATCGATGCGCAGCCCGATCACGCCGACCAGCACCTCCTCGGCGCCTTCCTGGCCGGTGATGGCGAGATGGATCGCGGTGCCGTCCTCCAGCTCGCGCCTCGTTGCCGCGATCCACGCGTCGGCGAGGTCGCGCGGATAGGGAAACGGCACTCCGGAGAGGGTGCGCGACACCTCCCAGTCATTGACCAGCCGGTGGAGCGTTTCCGCGTCCTCCGGATCGAGCGGGCGGAGGGTCAGACGCTCGGTCTTGAGCGGGACGAAGCCGGACTCTGCTTCCTTGCGCTTCGCCGTTGCCGGGCCGGCACGCCGGCGTGGCTTCCTGTGTTGGTCCTGCGAAGCGGTCATTGTCGTATCATGGTGCCTCGGAAGCAGGCTGGATAGGCAGGGCTGCCGTCCCGTTTCGCTCGGCGGCCAGCGCGCGCGCGAGGTCCGCGGCCCGCCAGAGATACCAGGCGGCATAGGAGCGGTACGGCGCCCAGGCCTGGCCGATCGTGGCAAGATCGCGCGGGCGCGGTTGCGCCTGGAGCCCGTGCAGGACGCGATAGCCTTCACGCACCCCGAAATCATCCACCGGCAGCACATCGGGCCGGCCCAAGGTGAAGATCAGCAGCATCTCCACCGTCCAGCGGCCGACGCCTCTGATCTGTGTCAGGCGCTCGATCAGCGCGGCGTCGGACAGACGCTGGGCCGCGCGCCGGGTCGGGACGGTGCCGTCCAGGGCGCGCGCGCTGATCTCGCGCAGGCTGGCGACCTTGCCAGCCGAAAAGCCGCAGCCGCGCAGCATCGCTTCATCTGTCGCGAGCACCTGCGCCGGCGTGGGAAAGGGCGTGTCGGGGTAGAGGGCGGTAAAGCGCGCCTGGATGGCGCGCGCTGCCCGGCCGTGCAGTTGCTGATGGGCGATGGCGCGCATCAGGGCCTCGTACGGGCTCTGCGCGCGCGCGATCTCGATGCGGGGTCTTCCGACCCGCGCGATCAACCGGCTCCAGGCCGGATCGGCCGAGAGGTGCCGTTGGGCTGCCGCCGACATGGGGCGTGTCTAGCTCACCCGGCCGGACACGCGCCAGTGGTGTGTCAGGGTGGTGTGTCAGGCTGGCGCGTCAGAGTGATGCGTGGCGGAGGGGAGCCGAGCGGGAACCCCTTCCCCCCGGCCCCCTCCCGCGACGGCGAGGGGGCGCGGCGGCAATGCTGTCGGACTGGATTTCCCCGGACGCGCGGTCAGGCAGCCGTCAGGGCGCGGGCGGGAACGGCCGGCGCGACGGCCTCCACGGGCGCCGGCTCGCGGATCATGTAGCCGCGGCCCCAGACGGTCCCGATCAGGTTGCCCGCCCCCGCCTGGGCCAGTTTCTTGCGCAGCTTGCAGACGAAGACATCAATGATCTTCATCTCCGGTTCATCCATCCCGCCATACAGGTGGTTGAGGAACGCCTCCTTGGTCAGGACCATCCCCTTGCGCAGAACCAGCAGTTCAAGGATCGCATATTCCTTGCCCGTCAGGTGGACGAGGTTCCCGAGCACCGTGACCTCGCGGCTGTCGAGGTTCAGCTCCAGCGCGCCGACCCGCAGCACCGGCTGGCTAAAGCCCTTGCTGCGGCGGATCACCGCCTGCATCCGGGCCATCAGCTCCGCCTTGTCGAACGGCTTGGTCATCACGTCGTCCGCGCCGGAACTGAGCGCCTTCACCCTCGCCTCGGGCCGCGACAGGCCGGTGAGCACGAGCACCGGCGTATGATTGCGGCCGACCCGCATCCGGCGGACGACCTCGGAGCCATCCATGTCCTGGAGCAGGAGATCCAGGATCACGAGGTCGTACTCATAGTGGCGCAATAGCTCCAGCGCCTCCTCGCCCGTTTCAGCAAGGTCGGCAATCGCCCCGGTAGCCTTGAGCGTGAGCGAGAGCCCACGTCCCACAGTGATATCATCGTCAACGAGCAGCACGCGCATTGCACACACCACTTCCAGGTTCGCAACGAATTGATACCACCATTGCGTGTCTTCGGCGACAGTTTTTTCACGGTTCCGTGTTTAAAATCTGGCATGAACCAGGCTGGCATCCAGGGGTATGAGCAACGAAGCCGCCCCTAGGCCGATAAACAGGCAAAGGCGTCTCAATGAGGCAGACATGTCTTGCGGATCGCGCGGATGTCGCCGGATTTGCAATTCGGCGAATCCCTGCCTTCCGCCTGGAGGGCGCGGTCAGTGGACTGTCGGGGCTCTCGGTCGAAGTGACCGGGCTGAGTGGGCAGGTCTCGGTTGGAGATCGCCTGGATCTGCTGGCGCGCAATGGCGATGCCGTTCCCGCCGAGATCGTCGGCTTCTCCCGCGGCGCGGCGCAGGCGATGGCTTTCGGACCGCTTGATGGGCTGGGGCCGGGCAGTTTGGCCCGCGCCTCGGTTCGGCTTGCCGGGCCGCTCCCCTCCATTGCCCAAGGTGGAGCGACGCTTGCGGTCGCGGATGGCTGGCTCGGCAGGGTGATCGATCCGCTCGGCCGCCCGCTCGACGGGCGCGGCCCGCTGCCAGCGGGCGTGCCGCGTCCCGTGCGCGCACCGGCCCCGGCCGCGGCTCTGCGCGCGCGCCTTGGCCCCCGGCTCGGTCTGGGGGTCCGCTCGCTCGATTGCTTCGCAACCTGCCGCGAGGGACAGCGGCTCGGCCTGTTCGCCGGGTCCGGCATCGGCAAATCGACCCTCTTGGGAATGCTCGCCCGCCAAGCCGGATGCGACGTGGTTGTGCTCGCGCTTGTCGGCGAGCGCGGGCGCGAGGTTCGCGAGTTCATGGAGGACGAGCTGAAGGAGGGGCTTGCGCGCGCGGTCGTGGTGGTCGCCACCTCCGACACGCCCCCCTTGTTGCGCCGGGAAGCGGCGTATGCCGCCATGACGGTCGCCGAGCATTTCCGCGACCAGGGCGCGTCCGTCCTCCTGCTGATGGACAGCGTCACCCGCTTCTGCCTGGCGCTGCGTGAGATCGGCCTGTCCGTTGGCGAGCCGCCCGCGACGCGCGGTTTCCCACCCAGCGTCTTCGCCGAGCTCCCTCGCCTGCTGGAGCGCGCGGGACCGGGACTGGACGATGCCGCCAGGCCCGTGGGCGCCATCACCGGCCTGTTCACGGTGCTGGTCGAGGGCGATGACCACAATGAGCCGGTCGCCGACGCCGTGCGAGGCATCCTGGACGGTCACGTGATTCTCGATCGCCGGATCGCCGAAGCCGGACGTTATCCGGCGGTCGATGTGCTCCGCTCGCTCTCCCGCGCGGCGCATGGCGTGCTCTCGGCCGAGGAGGCGGCGTTGATCCGCCGCACCCGTGCGATCCTGGCGCTCCACGCCGACATGGCCGATCTGGTTCGGCTCGGCGCCTACCGGTCTGGCGCCGATCCGGCGGTGGACGAGGCCGTGCTCCTCGCGCCCCGGATCGAGGCCGTCTTGCGCCAGGACAGGGCGGAGGCGTCCACCGCGGCCGAGGCATTCGCGCGACTGGCCGAGGCGGTGAACTCCCATGCCGCGTGACCCGCTCGACGCCCTGATCCGGCTTCGCCGCCTCGTGCTCGAAGAGGCGATGCGCGAGCTTGGCGCGCGCCTCGCCGAAGAAGCGGAAGCGGTCGCCGCGGTCACGCGGATCGAGGCATTGATCGCCGCCGAGCAGGACGCGGCGAGCCGGCTCGATGCCGATGACGCGGCAGTAGAGGGATTCGGGCGCTGGCTGCGCCGCGTAAACCAGGAGCGCGCCGCGGCGGCCGCGGCGCGGAACCGGGCGGAGGGCGAGACGGCGCGCGCCCGAGCGGTGCTGGGTGTCGCGCG
>DATFDN010000195.1:0-14061 GCA_035252035.1 Acetobacteraceae bacterium
GACCCCAGCGGGCAGGATCGTTCGCTGCTCGGCCTCACGCTGGCCCAGGAGACAAGCCGCGCGCGGCTTGCCGAGACACTTGCCGCGGCCGCTCTCCCGCCCCTCACGCTGATCCTGCGCCGCGATCCCGGCGAGCCGGTCCGCGCGCTCGCCGAGGTGGAGGGGTTCATGACCGACGACGACCCGCGCCTCGCGCGCGTTGGCGCCTTGGCGCCCGTGCTGCTCGGCGCCTATGCCACCCCCGAGATGGGAGAGGCCACATGACCGGTCCACGCCCGCGCAGCGAGGTGCTGGAGGTTTCGCCCTACGTGGGCGGGGAATCTCGCGTCCCCGGCGCGAACCGCGTCGTCAAGCTCTCCTCCAACGAGGGCGCGTTCGGCCCTCCGCCGGGCGCGCGCGCCGCCATCGCGCGCGGCGTGGACGAGCTGCACCGCTACCCGGACGGCGAGGCGCGCGCGCTGCGCGCGGCGATCGGCGCCCGGTTCGGGCTCGATCCGGCGCGGATCATCTGCGGCAACGGGTCGGACGACATCATCGCCCAGCTCTGCGTCGCCTACGGCGGGCCAGGGCGCGAGGTGCTGATGAGCGCGCACGGCTTCTCCATCTACCAGATCGCCGGCACCTACGCCGGCAGCCGCGTCATCAAGGCGCCTGAACGCGACCTGACCGCCGACGTTGACGCGCTGCTCGCCCGCGTCGGCCCGGCGACGCGCCTCGTGTTCCTCGCCAATCCCAACAACCCCACAGGCAGCCTGCTGCCGCAGTCGGAGCTGGGGCGGCTGCGCGCGCGCCTGCCCCCCGAGGCGCTGCTCGTCCTGGACTCGGCCTACGCGGAATACGTGGACCGCCCGGACTACGATCCGGGCGTGGCGCTGGTGGATGCCGGCGAGAACACGGTGATGACCCGCACCTTCAGCAAGATCTTCGGCCTGGGCGGAATGCGCATTGGCTGGGCCTACGCGCCGCCCGCCGTCATCGACGTGCTGAACCGCGTGCGCGCCCCGTTCAACGTCTCGACCCCCGCGCAGGCCGCCGCCATCGCGGCCCTCGCCGAGCCTGGATGGGTGGAGCGGGGGAGGGCGCACAACACCGCCCAGCGCGCCCGCCTCGCCGCCGGCCTGCGGGCGGCCGGCATCCGCGTCTGGCCGAGCGAGGGCAATTTCGTGCTCGCCGATTTCGCCACCCCCGCGCGCGCCGAGGCGGCGGACGCGCATCTGCGCCGCTCCGGGCTGATCGTGCGCCGCGTCGCCGGGTACGGGCTGCCGCATTGCCTGCGCATCACCATCGGCACCGAGGAGGAGGTCGGCTTGGTGATCGAGAACCTGACTCGTTTCATGGCCGGGGCGCATGACTGAACCGCTGTTTCGCCGCCTTGCGCTTCTCGGCATCGGCCTGATCGGCAGCTCCGTCGCCCGCGTCGCCAAGGAGCGCGGCGGGCTGGCCGGGGAGATCGTCGCCAACGCCCGCACCCGGCGCACGCTGGACCGGGTGATGGAGCTTGGCATCGCCGATCGGGTGGAGATCGACCCCGCCCGCGCGGTCGAAGGCGCCGATTGCGTGATGCTGTGCGCGCCCGTCGGCGCGTTCCGCGGCGTCGCGGAGGCGATCGGTCCGCATCTCGCGCCGGGCGCCATCCTCACCGATGTCGGCTCCACCAAGCAATCGGTGATCCGCGACGTGGCGCCGTTCGTTCCCCCGCACGTCCAGTTCGTCCCGGCGCATCCGGTCGCGGGGACGGAGTATTCGGGTCCGGAGTCCGGCTTCGCCAGCCTGTTCGACAATCGCTGGGCGCTGCTCACGCCGCTGCCCGAGACCGACCCGGAGGCGGTGGAGAAGATCGCCGAGCTATGGCGCCGCTGCGGCAGCATGGTGGAGGTGATGGAGCCGGGCCACCACGACCGCGTGCTGGCGATCGTGAGCCACCTGCCGCACCTGATCGCCTTCACCATTTGCGGCACCGCCGACGACCTCGCCGACGAGACCCGCCAGGAGGTGCTGCGCTTCGCCGCGTCGGGCTTCCGCGACTTCACCCGGATCGCGGCCTCGGACCCGACGATGTGGCGCGACATCTTCCTCAACAACCGCGAGGCGCTGCTGGAGATGCTGGCGCGGTTCGTGGAGGACGCGCAGGCGATGGCGCGTGCGGTGCGCTGGGGGGACGGGCGCTACATCGAGGACAAGGTGGAGCGGGGGCGGAAGATTAGGCGGGGGTTGATTGAGTTGAAGCAGGCTTGAGGACAGCCGCCGGCGTCACACCGTCATGGCCGTGCTTGTCACGGCCATCCACGGCTCTTTAGCGGCATCAGAGTGTGGATACCCGCAACAAGTTGAGGGAGACGAAAGAAGAGCCTCAAAGCTGCAATCCATATGCCGCAGCGTCAAATTGGGGACCAACGCGGCTCTCTACGAAGATGATAAAAAATGTAACCGGATTGATCCCAAAGAATGCCCATGCGATCCATCCCGCAGCCAAGATTGGCCCAGCCACCTGAATGACCCGGACCATAATCCCGGCGGCGGTTGACTCACCTTTCAACTCATCGGATTCGTTCCCGGGAAGTCTCGCCGTTTCCATCGCTCGGTCTGGTCATGACTGACCCTCGTGCCGCGATGCTGCCTGTTCGTCAATCCGGATTTCCGGCCTGCTCGTGCCCGTCACGCCAGTTCCAGACGCAACTTCCGGCCCAGGGCCGAAGCCGCGCGCTGCACGGTATCGAGCTGCACCTTGTCGTTCCTGGGGTCGAGCAGCCGGTCGAGATGGGCGCGGCTGGTCCCCATGCGGCGAGCCATTTCGGCTTTGCTGACGCGCTGCGCTTTCATCTCCCGCTCGATCTGCCAGGCCAGCACATGCTTGACGGCGGCGGCGTTCACCTCGTCGGCAATGCCTTCCTCGCGCAGGAAATCCTCGAAGGCGGACCCGAAATGCGGGTTGGTGTCGCCGGTCATTGTTCGATCTCCTGCATCCGCACCTTCAAGATACAGTGTATCTCGTAAGATGCATGTCCTCAAGTTCTTTGTTGTCGAGGCAGGACAACTGGGGCGTTTCTGGAATTCCCCGCCTCACCTCGGCCCTCTCCGCCCCAGAAGGGCTATCGCATATGGCTTCCCGGCTGGTCTTTTCTCCCGTCATGGCCGGGCTTGGCCCGGCCACCCACGTCTTGAGCCGCCGCCAGCAAAGACGTGGGTGCCCGGCCCAAGGCCGGGCATGACGATGGAGGGGCGGCTTAATCGGTCAAATGCAATAGCCCTCCCGCCCCCAGGGGCGGAGAGGAAGCTTGCGCCTTGTGCGATGCCAGACGAGGGATTAACCCCTTGGCGCGGCGTGTTGCAGGCGTGGCGGGCCGCTTCTAGTATGCGCGCCTGGAGCCGGACCGCGCCGCGGCCGGTTCGGACCCCCTCGTAAGATAGAAGCTGGCCGACGCCCCGACGCCAGACCCCGCAACAAGGACTTCCCGCCGATGGCCGGACTACACGAGAGCGACTACAAGAACCCGGTGGTCAACTGGATCGACACCCGCCTGCCGATCTTCAGCGTGCTGCACAAGGAGTACGGCGCGTTCCCGACGCCGAAGAACTTCAACTACTTCTGGAACTTCGGGGCGATGGCGGTGGTGACGCTGGTGGTGATGATGGCCACCGGCGTGCTCCTGGCGATGCAGTATCAGCCCAACACCGCGCTCGCCTTCGATTCCGTGCAGCACATCATGCGCGACGTGAACTATGGATGGCTGATCCGCTACATCCACCAGAACGGCGCGTCGATGTTCTTCATCGTCACCTACATCCACATCCTGCGGGGCATGTACTACGGCTCCTACAAGAAGCCGCGCGAGCTCCTGTGGATGCTGGGCGTTGTGATCCTGCTGGTCCTGATGGCGACGGCGTTCATGGGCTATGTGCTGCCCTGGGGGCAGATGTCCTACTGGGGCGCGACCGTCATCACCAACCTGTTCTCGGCCTTCCCGGTGATCGGCCACGGCATGGTCACTTGGCTCTGGGGCGGCTTCAGCGTCGATAACCCGACGCTCAACCGCTTCTTCGCGCTCCATTACCTGCTGCCCTTCATCTTGCTCGGCGTGGTGTTCCTGCATGTGCTGGCGCTGCACATCACGGGATCGAACAATCCGCTCGGCATCGACCCCAAGGGGCCGCAGGACACGGTCCCGTTCCATCCGTACTACACGATCAAGGACAGCATCGGACTGTGCGTCTTCCTGATCTTCTGGTCGGCCTTCGTGTTCTTCGCCCCCAACGTGCTGGCCGACCCGAACAACTTCATCCCCGCCAACCCGCTGCAAACCCCGCCCGACATCGTGCCGGAATGGTACTTCCTGCCGTTCTACGCCATGCTGCGCTCGGTGCCGAACAAGCTCGGCGGCGTCTGCATCATGTTCTTCTCGATCCTGGTGCTGTTCTTCCTCCCCTGGCTGGACACCAGCAAGGTGCGCAGCGCCCGGTTCCGACCGATCTTCCGCCAGATCATCTGGGTCTGGGTCGCCGCCTGCGTGGTCCTCGGCATCGTCGGGGCGCACCCGCCGGAGGGCATCTGGGTGGTGCTCGGCCGCGTCTGCACCCTCTATTACTTCCTGCACTTCCTGGTCATCATGCCGCTGCTGGGCAAGCTGGAACGGCCGCTGCCGCTGCCGGAGAGCATCAGCCGGGCCGTGACCGGGGCCGGGCCGATGCCATCGGCCGCCGTGGCCAAGCCGATGGGAAAGGCGTGATGCGCGCGGTTCGGATCGCCGTCCTCGGCGCGCTGCTCGGGTTCCTCGCCGCGCCGGCGATGGCGCAGGAGACGCCGCCGCTGCCCAATCCGGGATGGAGCTTCAGCGGGATCTTCGGCAGCTATGACGTGGCCGCCGCGCAGCGCGGCTTCTGGGTCTACTTCAAGGTGTGCTCCACCTGCCACTCCATGAAGGAGATGCATTACCGCGACCTGGCCGACATCGGGCTGAGCGAAGGGCAGATCAAGGCGATAGCGGCCAGCGTGACGGTGCCGCAAGGCATCAACGATCAGGGCGAGCCCGTCACCGGCCCCGCGCGCCCCGCCGACGAGTTCAAGGCGCCGTTCCCGAACGATGCCGCCGCGCGCGCCGCGCTGGGCGGCGCCCTGCCGCCGGACCTGTCGCTGATCACCAACGCGCGCGAGGGGCACGCCGATTACGTGTACGGCATCCTGACCGGCTTCACCCAGCCGCCGAAGGGCGTGGAGGTGCCCGCCGGCAAGTACTACAACGAGTACTTCCCCGGCCACCTGATCGCCATGCCGCCGCCGCTGAGCGAGGGCGCCGTCGAGTACGCCGACGGCACCAAGGCCACGGTGCCGCAGATGGCCCACGACGTGACGACCTTCCTGGAATGGGCGGCCAATCCCGAACTGGTGCAGCGCAAACAGATCGGCGTGCGGGTCATCCTGTTCCTGTTGCTGATGACCGGCCTGACCTACGCCGGCAAGCGCAAGGTCTGGGCCGACGTTCACTGAGGCAACGATGGGTGATGCGGTCGCGCCGGTCATCGGCATTGTCGGCGGCTCGGGCCTCTATGACATCGAGGGGCTTGAGGAAAAGGCGTGGCGGCACATGACCACGCCCTGGGGCGAGCCATCCGACGCGCTGCTGTTCGGGCGGCTCGCCGGCGTGCGCTGCGTGTTCCTGCCGCGCCACGGGCGCGGCCACCCGCTCTCGCCCACGCATCTCAATTACCGCGCGAATATCGACGCGCTAAAGCGCGCCGGCGTGACCGACGTGCTCTCGCTCTCGGCGGTGGGCAGCCTGAAGCCGGAACTGCCCCCAGGGCAGTTCGTGATCGTGGACCAATTCATCGACCGCTGCTTCGCCCGCGAGAAGAGCTTCTTCGGCGAGGGCGTGGTGGCGCACGTGTCGATGGCGCACCCGGTCTGCGCGCGGCTGGGCGACGCGATGGAAGAGGGCGCGCGCGCCCTGGGCCTGCCACTCACGCGCGGGGGCACGTACCTCGTGATGGAAGGCCCGCAATTCTCGACCAAGGCGGAAAGCGCGCTGTACCAGAGCTGGGGATGCAGCGTCATCGGCATGACCAACATGCCGGAGGCCAAGCTCGCGCGCGAGGCCGAGCTTTGCTACGCGACGCTCGCCATGGTGACGGATTTCGATTGCTGGCACCCGGACCATGACCACGTGACCGTGGAGGCGGTGGTCAAGGTGCTGCTGGAGAACGCCGACAAGGCGCGCGCCCTGGTGCGGGCCGTCGTGCCGGCATTGGGTGCGCCGCGCGGCCTTTGTCCCTGCGGCTGCGACCGGGCGCTGGACAACGCGGTGATCACCGCGACCCACATGCGCGATCCCGCCCAGCTCGCCAAGCTGGACGCGGTTGCCGGACGGGTGCTGGGCTAGGTCGTGGCCGAGATCGGCCTGGCCTTGCAGGGGGGCGGCTCGCATGGCGCCTTCACCTGGGGCGTGCTCGACCGGCTGCTGGACGAGGTGGAGAGCGGCGCGCTGCGGATCAGCGGGATCAGCGGCGCCAGCGCCGGGGCGATCAACGCGGCGCTCTACGCGGCCGGATTGGCGCAAGGCGGGCCGAAGGCGGCACGGGCGAAGCTGCGGGCGTTCTGGGAGGGCGTGTCCCAGCGCGGCGCCGCTGCCGGGAACGCGCTGTTCGGCTTCGCCGATCCGGGCCTGTTCGGGTTCAACATCGACTGGAGCCCCGGCGCGATCCTGCTGGAAGCGGCCGGCCTGGTCATCTCGCCCTACACGAACCCGTTCTACCACGACTACCTGTCGCCGCTGATCAGCGAGCTGTTCGGCGCCACCGAACAGGCGGCGCTGAACGGAGCCGGGGTGCCGCGCGTGTTCGTCTCCGCCACCAATGTCGGGACCAACGCGCTGCGCGTCTTCTCCCAGCCCGATATCACGGTGGACGCGCTCCGCGCCTCGGCGTGCTTGCCGGCGGAGTTCAAGGCGGTTCGGATCGGCGGCGCGTACTATTGGGACGGAGGTTATATCGCCAATCCCGCGCTCGATCCCTTGCTGGACGTCGCGGACGATTTGCTGCTGGTGATGGTCAACCCGTTCCTCTACCCGAACCCGCCGCCCACCACGGCGCGGCAGATCCTCGACCGGTTGAACCAGATCACGTTCAACGCGTCGCTGCTGCTTGAGGTGAATGCGATCGAGGCGGTCAATGCCGTGCTGCGGGCGCACGGCACGGCGCCCGGCGGCCGCTACCGGCCCATCCGCTTCCACACGATCCAGAACGAGCGTTTCGTGGAGACGCTGGGTTTCGTCTCCAAGAGCAGCACGTCCTGGGCGCTGATCAGCACCTTATTTGATAAGGGGCGCCGCGCCGCGGGGGAGTGGGTGCGCGAACATCTCGCGCAGGTGGGGCGGGAGTCGTCCTTCGATCCGAAGGTTGAGTTGACCGCTCGTATGTTGAAGGGTGGTCGGGCGGGATAGCGTGGCGTATTCCGCCTTCGACCAGCAGGAGAGGGAGGTGGCGGAAACCGCCGCGCATTTCCGCCCTACGACTGCTGTGGCGGGGAAACCGCACCTTGCATAATTCATTTCGCTCCGCTTTTCGTGTGTCGCCTCGCCCGCCATTGCCGCGCAACCACGCACACATGCGTGTCCTCTTCCTCGCCATCTGGATCGCACTCTCCGCCTTGGGCACGGCGCGCGCCGCCGAGGTGCCGGAGGATCTCACCATCTGGTGGCGCACGCAGAACGCCGAGGTGGTGGAGCACTACACGGCCGCCGAGGAGCGGGCCTGCTCGCTCGTCCTCTATCACGACGACGACGTGCTCTTGTTCATTTGGCGGCGGGACGCGGATCCGGCGCTCTTCATCAAGCATCCCGGGTGGCGCTTTGGCGAGCGCAAGGGCATCGCGAGGGTGGAGATCGCCGTGGGCCAGGCGAGCGCCGGCCCCGACGGCGCCCTCGCCCAGCTCCTCGCGGTCGATTACCGGGACTGGATCAAGGCCCGGCTCGACCCGACAATGGCGAGAATCCTGCCCCGCGGACGCGAAATCAACGTCGGCTTTCCCAACGGGCAGGCGAGCCAAGTGTCGTTTCCCATCGATCGTGGCCGTATGCCGGGCATCATGCGCGGGGTGCGGCGATGCAAGGACGCGCTGAAGATTCAGGACTGAACGCTTAGCGGTCCGGCTTGATCCCGAGCGCCTTCATGAAGGCCTGCCCACTCGGGTCCCGCGCGGGCGCTGGGGCCGGATGGGGCGCTGGAGGCGGAGCCACGTGCGCTGGAGGTGGAGGGGCGCCGGCTGACCGGCCGGCCCAGACACCCGGCTGCCCGTGGTGCCCATCCCAGTCGTGACGCGACCAGTCGCCGCGCTCGTGCCTGTCCCAGTCGTGCCGCTCTCGCCGAGGCTGCTCGTATACGAATGGCGTGACGAAGGTCGGCGAAACGGCATAGGGCGCCCCGTAGGCCGGCGGGCCGGGCGTGTACTCCCCGTAGTAAGGCGGGCCGTAAGCATACTCGTAAGGCTGGGCCGAATAGGTGTAAGTGCTTCCGCCGAAGCCGGAGAAGTCGCCCAGGCCGCCCGCGCAGCCGGAGAGTACTAGCCCCGCCACAAGAATCGGTGCCGACCGGAACCACATAGCGCCACTCCGCTTTAACTTTGGATATGGAGGTGGCCGGACCACTATCCAAGGGTGGCATCGGCAGGAACGGCTCCATACAGTCGCCACCCTCGGAGGAGTCGATGCGGAACCGACGTGACTGAGGCCACCCCCCAAAGGATCGCCGAGCTTGAGGAAGCGGTACGGCTGCGCGACGAGTTCCTTTCGGCCGTCGCCCACGAACTCCGCAACCCGCTGACCCCGATCGTCCTCCTGGTGGACATGCTCCGCAACCAGGCGCGGGGCTTGCCGGAGGCGGGCGGGCTGATGGCGGGCCTCGATCGCCTGGACCGGGCGATCAGCGCATATCTTCGCCGGACGACCGCCCTTCTCAACCTCTCCCGCCTCTCATCTGGCAAGTTCCACGTGGAGATTTCCGCCGTTGATTTGTCCGCCGTGATTCGGGAGGTCGTGGAGAACTTCGCTTTCAGCGCGAAGCGGGCCCGATCTCCCCTGATCTCGTCCGTCGAGGACGGAATTGTCGGGAACCTTGACCGGCTCGGCGTGGAGGAGATCGCCGACAACCTCCTGAGCAATGCGCTGAAATATGGCGCCGGCAAGCCGGTCGAGGTGACGCTCGCGCGCGACGGCGACCGGGCCTGCTTGCGGATACGCGATCACGGAATTGGCATTGCGCCGGAAGATCAAGCCCGCATCTTCACCCATTTTGAGCGGGCGGTCGGGCGCAGCCAGCATGGCGGCTTCGGCATCGGCCTGTGGATGGTCGGCCGCCTGGTCGAAGCGATGAATGGGACAATTTCGGTGGAGAGCCGCAGCGGGGAAGGGGCGACCTTTACCGTCACGCTCCCTCTGGCAGCATGAAAGGCCCGCCATGACCAGAGCGCCTGACACCGCCAGCGAGCCGGCACGCCTGCTGCCGAGCGGAATCGCCGGGCTCGATACGATCCTGAAGGGCGGGTTCCTTCGAGGCGGCATTCATCTGATCCAGGGCGATCCTGGCAGCGGCAAGACCATCCTCGGGGATCAGATCTGCTTCAATCACGCCGCCGCGGGCGGGACGGCGTTGTTCGTCACCCTGCTCGCCGAATCGCATGAACGAATGCTGGCACACCATCAGGGTCTGGCGTTCTTCGATGAAACCCTCATCCCGGCCTCTGTCACCTACGTCAGCGCGTACGCCGTACTAGAGAAGGAGGGGCTTCCGGGTCTGCTGCAACTGCTGCGGCGAGAGGTCCAGGCGCGCGGCGCCAGCGTCCTGGTCTTGGACGGCCTGATCACGGCAGAAGAAAGCGCGGGATCGCGGCGGGAGTTCAAAAGGTTCGTTCACGGCCTGCAAGCCCAGGCGGCGCTCACCGACTGCACCATGTTCCTGCTGAGCAGCACCGCCCCTCGGCCGACGCCGTCCGAGCACACGATGGTGGACGGCATCGTAGAACTCGCATCGCAACTGTTCGGCCGCAGCGCGGAACGGACGCTGGAAGTTTTGAAGCGGCGAGGGCTCGGGTTCCTGCGCGGCCGGCACTCGTTCCGGATCACCGATGCAGGCATCGTCGTGTTCCCCCGGATCGAGGCGCTGCTGGGCAAGCCGACGCGGGAGGACCGCATCCCTGAAGACAAGCTCCCGAGCGGCATTCCCCGACTCGACGACATGCTCGGCGGCGGGCTTCCCGAGAACTCCACGACCATGCTCGTCGGCCCGTCGGGATGCGGCAAGACGATCGCCGGACTGCAATTCCTTGGCGGATGCAGTGCTGACCAACCTGGCCTGTTCTTCGGCCTCTTCGAGACGCCGGCCCGGCTGCACGCCAAGGCGAAGCACCTGAAGCTGCCAATCGAGCAGAGCATCGGGGCAGGTCACGTCGAGATCATATGGCAGCCGATGACCGAAGGCGTGCTGGACGAGATCGGCAACCGGATGCTGGACGCGGTACAGCGGCGCAAGGTGCGCCGCCTGTTCCTGGACGGCTTGAACGGCCTGGAGGAACTCGCGGTGGAGCCGGCGCGGCTCAACCGCTTCATCGCCGCCTTGTCGAACGAGTTCCGGGGCATGGGGGTGGCGACCATGTTCACCCATGAGGCCGACCTCCTCGGACCCGCCGACCTGCCGATGGGCGGCCTGGCGCTGCGGGAGGTCTCCGGCATCACCGAGAACATCGTCGTCATGCGCTTCGTCGAGCTTCGCACGCGGCTGTACCGGATGGTTTCCGTCATCAAGGTCCGCGACAGCGACTTCCAGCACCGGATGCGCTGCTACCGGATCGGCGAAGGTGGCATCACCATCGACGGAGATCCCGAACGCGCCGAGGCGATCCTCGTTGAGGCACTTGGCGGACGTGGCCTGGAGAGGTGAGCGTGGCCACCATCTTGGTCGTTGACGACGAGTTCGGGATCGCGGAGGTGCTGGAAGCGGCGCTGACGGATGCGGGCCATCGCGTCGAGACGGCGATGAATGGCAGGGACGGGCTGCAACGGCTTGCCAAAGTCGTGCCCGATATCATCTTCCTGGATTACATGATGCCCGTCATGAACGGGCCGGCGATGCTGCGCGAGATGCAGTCCACGCCCGCCTACCAGGCGGTCCCGGTCGTCATGATGAGCTCGCTTCCCGAAGCGGTGATCGCCGCTTCGTCGAGCGGCTACCGCGCCTTCCTGCGCAAGCCGTTCGTGCTGCGGTCCGTCACTGACCTTATCGCCGAGGTGCTCGGCACGGGAACGGAAAGCTAGAAGCGCCCACGCTTGACAACGCCCAGGCGAGGGATACCACCGCCCGAGCCAAGGAGATTTGGGGAGACCATCATGTATCCTGACGTGACCCTGTTCATTGGCGGCGCCTGGACGCCGGCGGCCGGCAACCGCACCATCCCGGTCGCGAACCCCGCCACTGGCGAGACCATCGGCAGCGTTGCCCACGCCGATCGCGGCGACCTCGATCGCGCCCTTGAAGCCGCCGAGAAAGGCTTCAAGACTTGGCGCAAGGTCTCGGCCTATGACCGCGCGCGGCTCATGCGCAAGGCGGCGACCCTGCTGCGTGAGCGCGCCGACGACATCGCCCGGCTGATGACGCAAGAGCAAGGCAAGCCGCTCGCCGAGGCGAAGGGCGAGACGCTGGCGGGCGCCGACGTGATCGACTGGTTCGCCGAGGAAGCGCGCCGCGCCTATGGCCGCGTCGTGCCGGCGCGCGCCGAGGGCGTCTATCAACTCGTCATCAAGGAGCCGGTCGGCCCTGTGGCGGCGTTCACGCCCTGGAACTTCCCGATCAACCAGGTGGTGCGCAAGCTGTCGGCGGCCCTTGCCGCCGGCTGCTCGATCATCGTCAAGGCCCCGGAGGAGACGCCTGCCTCGCCCGCCGAACTGATCCGCTGCTTCGCCGACGCCGGCGTGCCGGGTGGCGCCGTCAACCTGGTCTATGGGGTGCCGGCCGAGATCTCGGAGTACCTGATCCCGCATCCGGTGATCCGGAAGATCTCGTTCACTGGCTCCACTGCCGTCGGCAAGCAGCTCGCCGCGCTCGCGGGCCAGCACATGAAGCGGGCCACGATGGAGTTGGGCGGCCACGCCCCGGCGATCGTTTTCGAGGATGCCGATGTCGATTCGGCGAGCAAGCTGCTCGCGGCGAGCAAGCTGCGCAACGCCGGACAGGTCTGCATCTCGCCGACCCGCTTCCTGGTGCAGGAGCCGGTGTTCGACCAGTTCGTCGATCGCTTCGTTGCGAGCGTCAAGAAGGCCAAGGTTGGCGATGGGCTGGAGCCGGGCACCACGATGGGTCCGCTGGCCAATCCGCGTCGGATCACCGCGATGGAGACGCTGGTCGGCGATGCGGTCCGGCACGGCGCCGAGTTGCGCGCCGGCGGCAATCGGATCGGCAACAAGGGCAATTTCTTCGAGCCGACGGTGCTGACCAACGTGCCCCGCGAGGCGCGCATCATGAACGAGGAGCCGTTCGGCCCGGTGGCGGTGATCTCGCCGTTCCGCGGCTTCGAGGATGTGGTGCAGGAGGCGAATCGCTTGCCCTACGGGCTCGCGTCCTACGCCTTCACCCGCTCGACCCGGACGGCGACGGCGATCGCCGCTTCGGTGGAGGCCGGGATGATGACGATCAACCATATCGGGCTCGCCCTGCCCGAGGTGCCGTTCGGGGGCGTGAAGGATTCGGGCTACGGCTCGGAAGGCGGGTCGGAGGCGATCGAGGCGTACCTCAACACGAAGTTCGTGACGCAGGCTGGGTTGTGAGGTCCGGGCTACGATACCCGCCGGCGTAGACGTTGACCCTTACGCCGTCATTCCCGCGACAGCGGGAATCCAGGCGAACCGCGCGGAACTCGGTGCGCATGGGCCTGGATGCCCGCTTTCGCGGGCATGACGGTATGGGTTAGGGCCAACGGCGGTCAGTATGAGTTTTCCGGCGCGGAATTCCGATAGTGTGTCGTAATTGTATCCCTATCGGCAGAAACTCCCGCGCGAGCCCATAGGAGGCTAGCGCAACTCCTTGAGCTTCCGTAAAATCGTTGCGCCGACGCGGTGAATCCGTGGAGTCGCAATTTCGCCACTTCGGCGCAAGACTTTATCCGACGCTCGACTTAAGGAGAGAGTATGTCCAAGGCGTTCCTCGCGCAGGTAATCCAGTCCTCCGCCGACCTGACCGGCGCCGCGGCCAACCGCACAGCCGGCCACATCATGGACGCGATCGTCAAGGAGCTGAAGAAGTCCGGCAAGTTCACGTTGCCCAGCTTCGGCACCTTCACCGTCCGCAAGACCAAGGCCCGCAAGGGGCTGAACCCGCGCACGGGCGAGGCGATCAAGGTCCGCGCCGGAAAGACTGTGCGCTTCAAGGCCTCTCCCACGCTGAAGAAGTCGGTCTGAGCGACGCGGCGCCGGAGACCGGAGCCGGGAGCGGCAGCGCACCCGGCCCGCGCCGGCCACGCTGCACGGACCGCTGGAGCCTCGCCGCCGTCCTGCTCGGCACCGCGACCGTGCCGCTCGATTCGGCGGTCAATGTCGATTTCCCGCGCATCACGGCGCATTTCGGTCTGGCCATTCCGCTGATCCAATGGGTTGTCGTCAGCTACACACTGGCCAGCGCGAGCTTGGTCTTGGTGTTCGGACGTGCTGGCGACATCGCTGGCCATCGCCGGATTTTCCTGCTCGGCACGGCATGGAGCGGCGCCGCGTTCCTCCTCTGCGCGATGGCGCCGAGCTTCCCTTGGCTACTGGCGGGGCGCGCGCTGCAAGGCGTGGGCGCCGGACTGGTGCTGAGCTGCGGTCCCGCGCTGGTCACGGGGCTCTATCCGGCGGCACTGCGACCGCGCGCCGTCGGCGTCTACACCGCCACGTTTGGCATCGGCGGCGCGCTCGGCCCGGTGCTCGGCGGCATCCTCCTCGCCCAGTTCGACTGGTCGAGCGTGTTCTGGGTCCGCGCGCCGGTCGCATTGCTGGCGTTGGCGCTTGGGCTGCGGCTGCCGGCCGACGGACGCGCGCTCGCCGCGGCTCCAGG
>DATFDN010000196.1:0-6667 GCA_035252035.1 Acetobacteraceae bacterium
CCCTCGACCGGCGCGCAGGACAAGATGACGTAGGCTTGCTCCCGCGAATAGCCGAACTTAGCGAGATAATTCATCGCGTTCAGGCAAGCCCGGCGATAGGCGAGGGTGGCGTCGTTGTAGCGCTGCTCGCCATCGTCGGTCACGCTGATGCCCTCGAACACCAGGTAGTCCGAGTAGTGCGGATCGACCGGACTCACCTTGAACATCGCCTGCTCGATGCCGTACCGGGCGCAGCCCCCCTTGATCAGATCCACATGCAGATCCATCCAGCCCGCCATCTCGATGGCGCCGCAGAAGGTGATCTCACCGTCGCCCTGGCTGAAGTGGTAGTCGCCCATCGAGAGCTTCGCGCCCTTGACATAGACGGGGAAGTAGATGCGCGAGCCGCGGCTGATGTTCTTGATGTCGCAGTTGCCGCCGTGCTCGCGCGGCGGGATCGTGCGGGCCGCCTCTCGCGCCGCGCGCTTCAGTTCCTCGCCCTTCAGCCCGCCCAGGATGCAGTTGGTTTCGAGCGGTGGCAACGCGAGCGGTGGCACGCGATCAGGGTTGGTCGCGATGAGCGCACGCTCCCGCTTGTTCCAGGCCGCGAGCAGGTCACGGCTTGGCGCCGTGCCGATCAAGCCAGGATGCGTGACGCCGGCGAAGCGGACGCCGGGGATGTGGCGCGATGTGGTGTAGATGCCATGGAAATCCCAGATCGCCTTTCGCGGCTCGGGAAAGAGGTCGGTCAGGAATCCGCCCCCGTTCTGGGTTGAGAATATCCCGGTGTAGCCCCACTCATGGCCGCGATGCGGGCCGATGTCGAGCACATCGACCACCAGCATGTCGCCCGGCTCCGCGCCCTGGACATCGATCGGGCCGAACAAGTGGTGGCAGGGCGTCAGGTCGCAGTCGCGGATGTCGTTGGCGCTGTCGTTGTTCTTGATCTGCCCGCCGGTCCAGTCGAGCGTCTCGATGCGGAACTCGTCGCCGGGCTTGACGCTCGCGACGGGCGGGATGTCGGGGTGCCACCGGTTGTGCGGCAGCGGGTGCTGCTCGCGGCCCGGCTTGCTCAGGTCAACGGTGACGATGGATTTCGGCATGGGTTGTTCCTCCCTCCTGCGTCAAGTCGCGGCCGGACAGGGTTCGCGCTCGCCGACTGCATCGGACGCCATCCGCCGCAGGCGCCCATGAAGGGGTCGGCAAGGGTCGGCGTAAGCGAGTGCTGCATCACGTCGAATTGGCCGCGACGGTTCACCCGGCGTAGCTCCCGAATGCCGACGACGCTGATGCTGGATTGGTAGGGGATGGGCAGGATCTCGCGCCCGTTCACGCCGCCCGCGGCGTTGATCTCCTCGACGGCAAGCAATGTGTCGTGAAGCTGCGTCTCCTCGATCACGGCCGTGAAGCCAGTACTCGAAAAGAGCACGCCAACCCGCCACGGTTCCGACGTTGCGCCCCGTTTTGAGAGCATTGCACCGCCCTTGGCGGATCAGCAAAGCTTTGCTGATCCGCCATGCTGCACGCAAATAGCGTCACGTCGCCAAAGGCATTTGTCAATGTCGCGCCAGCCGGAGTCAGTGCCGCCTCCTCCAATGCGCCGCGCCCGGCAGACGCGACTTGGCCGCACGGCACGGTTTGGCGGGCCGCCGATCTCAGCAGCCACCATGGGCTTGATCCAAAATGGCCATTATGCGCTTGATCCGAAACGTGGTGCCGTTTTGATGCGCGGCGGACAAGGGAGGACCGTCATGCATGACGCAATGATGCGCGTTGCCGCGAGGCCGACCCGTCGCGGCTTCCTGGCCGCGTCGGCTGGGGCTCTCGCCGGATTGGCAGCGCCGGCGGTCCACGCGGCCAAACCCATCCGGATCGGCTATGTCAGCCCGCAAACCGGGCCGCTCGCGCCATTCGCCGCGTCCGATGCGTTCGTCATCGGGCTCGCGCGGGAGGCGTTCAAGAAGCAGGGGCGCGATATCGAGATCCTGGTGCGGGACAGCCAGTCCAACCCCAACCGCGCCGCCGCCGTTGCCGGCGAACTCATCAATGCGGGCGTCTCGCTCATGCTGGTGGCCTCCACGCCGGAAACCACCAATCCGGTTTCCGACCAGTGCGAGCTGGGAGAGGTGCCGTGCGTCGCGACGGTGGCGCCCTGGCAGCCCTGGTTCTTCACGCGCGGCGGGAAGCCGGATCAGGGCTTTGAATGGACCTATCTGTTCTTTTGGGGGCTGGAGGATGTCATCGCTGTTTTCACGGCGATGTGGAAACAGCTTGCGACCAACAAGACGGTCGGCGGCTTGTTCCCCAATGACGGCGACGGCAATGCGTGGGGCAGCCCGAAGCTCGGCTTCCCGCCGGTGCTGGCCCGCGACGGCTACAAGCTGATCGATCCCGGCCGCTTCCAGGATGGTTCCGACAATTTCAGCGCCCAGATCAACGCGTTCAAATCCGGCAACGCGGAGATCGTCACCGGCGTGGTGATCCCGCCGGACTGGACCACCTTCTGGACTCAGGCGAACCAGCAGGGGTTCAGGCCGAAGATCGCCTCGGTGGGAAAGGCGCTGCTGTTCCCAACCTCGGTGGAAGCACTCGGCGGGAGCGGCAACAACCTGTCCACCGAGATCTGGTGGGGTCCGCGGCACCCGTTCCGCTCCTCTCTCACCGGGCAGAGCGCGGGCGAGCTGGCCGCTTCCTACACACGGCAAAGCGGCAAGCAATGGACGCAGCCGATCGGCTTCGTCGAGGCTTTGTTCGAGCTCGCGGCCGACATCACGAAGCGCGCCGCCGATCCCCTCGACCGGCCGGCGGTGCTGGACGCGCTGACCAGGACCAGCCTTGATACGGTGGTCGGGCATATCGCTTGGGACCATGGACCAGTGAAAAACGTGGCGAAGACTCCGCTCGTCGGCGGGCAGTGGCGGCTGACCCGAGGCGGGCCGTTCCCCTATGAGCTAGTTGTTACGACAAATACCATCGCTCCGATGATTCCGGTCGCGAGCCAGATGCAGCCGATCACCTGAGCGCGGACATGACTCCCCTGCTGCGCCTGTCCGGGTTGCGGAAGCGCTATGGTTCCTTGGCTGCAACGGACAGCGTGGATCTGGAGGTCGCGGCGGGCGAGGCGGTCGGCATCATCGGTCCGAATGGCGCGGGCAAGAGCACCTTGTTCAACCTCATCGCCGGGGATGTGCGCCCCAATGCCGGCCGGGTGGTGTTCGCCGGTCGGGATATCACCCGCCTGCCCGCCCACGCGCGGGCGCGGCTGGGCATTGGCCGCTCCTATCAGATCCCGCTTCCCTTCCGGCGCATGACGGTGTTCGAGAACGTGCTGGTCGGCGCTGCCTTCGCGGGCGCCAGTCGCCTTGCGGACGCGCGGGCGCATTGCGCCGGGGTGCTGGCCCGCACCGGCCTGATAGACAAGGCCGACCACCCGGCAGGCGGCCTGACCTTGCTTGAGCGCAAGCGCCTCGAATTGGCCCGCGCGCTGGCCACGGCGCCAAGCCTGCTTCTGCTCGATGAGATCGCCGGCGGCCTCAGTGAGGCGGAATCGCACGCGTTGCTGGAGACTATCCGCGCCATCCACCGCGACGGCGCCACCATCATTTGGATCGAGCATGTGCTGCACGCCCTGGTGCCGGTGATCTCGCGCCTTGTGGTGCTGAGCTTCGGCCGCAAGCTGGCCGACGGCGCCCCGCTTGCCGTGCTGAAGAGTCCGGTCGTGCGCGAAATCTACCTCGGAATCGAGGAGGAGATGCCGGCGTGAGCGTCCCCTTGCTCGCCACGCGCGGACTGACGGCCTGGTATGGCGACTTCCAGGCGTTGTTCGGCATTAATCTCGATGTGCGGGAAGGTGAGGTGATCGCCCTGATCGGCGCCAACGGTGCCGGCAAGAGCAGCGTCCTCAAGGCGGTCTGCGGCCTGCTGCCGGTTGCGCGCGACAGCGTCCGCTTCGCGGGCACGCTGATCGGCGGGATGGACGCGCACCGCATCGTGCGTCGCGGCATCGCAATGGTGCCCGAGGGCAGGAAGCTGTTCCCTTCGCTGAGTGTGGAGGAAAACCTACGCCTCGGTGCTTACGCGGCGCGTCCGGGGCCGTGGTCGCTGGATCGGGTATTCTCCCTGTTCCCGATCCTAGCCGAAAGGCGCGACGCTCCCGCCACGTCGCTCTCCGGCGGACAGCAACAGATGGCGGCGATCGGCCGGGCGCTGATGGCGAATCCGCGCCTGCTGCTCTGCGATGAGATCAGCCTGGGGCTGGCCCCCATCGTCATTCGCGATGTCTATGCGGCGCTGCCGTCGATTCGCGCCGAGGGCACGAGCCTGATCGTCGTGGAGCAGGACATCAGCCAAGTGCTGCGCGTGGCGCAGCGCGTGTACTGCCTGCGCAAAGGCAGGGTGGTGCTGGAGGGAAGCAGCGATGGGCTCGCGCGCGAGGACATCAGGATGGCGTATTTCGGGATGTGACGACGTATGCAGTGGCTCGATATCATCGTGCAGGGCGCGCTGGTGGGCGGCCTCTATGCCCTGTTCGCCACCGGGCTCTCGCTTATTTTCGGCGTGATGCGGCTGGTCAACCTGGCGCATGGCGACCTGATCGTGCTCGCGGCGTTTCTTTCGCTTGCCTGCGTGCAGCATCTCGGATTTTCCCCGGCGCTGAGCTTGGCGATCGTCGTGCCGGGGATGGCGCTTCTTGGCTATGCGATGCAACGCGTGATGCTGAACCGCACGCTTGGCGGCGACATCCTGCCGCCGCTGCTTGTCACGTTCGGCCTGTCCATCGTGATCCAAAACACGCTTTTGGAGGCGTTCAGCGCCGATAGCCGCAAGCTGCACTTCGGGGGAATCGAGACCGCCAGCATCCGCCTGTTGCCGGGCGTGTCGATCGGCTGGTACCCCCTCATAGTGCTACTGGCGGCCGTCGTGGTCATCGGCGGACTGCAACTGGCGCTGTACCGCACCCGGCTCGGCGCGGCGATGCGCGCCACCTCCGACGATCCCGTGACGGTGCGGCTGATGGGGGTGGACAACCGGCACCTCTTCGCCCTCGCCATGGCGGCTTCGCTTTCCGTCTGCGCGATTGCCGGCGTGCTGATGGCGGGCTGGACCAATTTCGACCCGCTCTCCGGCCCCGAGCGCCTGCTCTACGCCTTCGAGGCGGTGATTATCGGCGGACTCGGCAGTCTCTGGGGCACCCTGGCTGGCGGCATGATCCTGGGCATCGCGCAATCGGTCGGCGGCGCGTTCGACCCTGGCTGGCAAATCCTGGCGGGGCACCTGGCCTTCCTGGTCGTGCTGTCGGCGACGCCGCGCGGCCTGTTCCCGCGCATGGCGGATTGACGGTGAGTACGTTTGTCGCCACTGCGGGCAGGCCGGCCCGCGCCCGCCAAGCCGCGCGAGCCTTTGCCCTGACCGCGATTGCCGCTCTTCTGCTCGGTCTGCCGTGGTGGGGCACGGCCTGGCTGGGGAGGGCGGTCGAGATCGCTTACATGCTGTCGCTTGCCATGCTGTGGAACCTGCTGGCGGGGTTCGCTGGCGTGGTTTCGATCGGCCAGCAGGCCTTCGTGGGGCTGGGTGGCTATGCGCTGTTCGCCCTGGTGATCCTCGCCGGGGTGCCGCCATTGGCCGCGCTGCCTTTGGCGGGGGTGGTGGCCGCTGTCGTCGCGCTGCCGGTGGCGCTGCTGCTGTTTCGGCTGCGCGGCCCGCATTTGGCCATCGGGAGCTGGGTTGTGGCCGAGGTGTTCCGCCTGGTGGCGGCTCAGATTTCGGCGCTTGGCGGGGGATCGGGACAAAGCCTGCCCGTCGCGGCGGTGCGGGGCATCGCCCGCAGCCGGTCGGCGCGGGAGGCCATCACCTACTTTATCGCCCTCGCCCTGGCAGCTTTGTGCCTGGCCCTGGTCTGGGGCCTGTTGCGCGCGCGCCAAGGGCTGGGCCTCACCGCCATGCGCGACAGCGAAGCCGCCGCCGCCAGTCTGGGCGTGAACGTGCGCCGCCTGAAGCTCACCGTGTTCGTGGCCGTCGCGGGCGCGACCGGCCTGTTGGGCGCCCTGATCTTCCTGCAAACCTTGCGCATCTCGCCCGACGCCGCGTTCAGCGTGACGGACTGGACCGCCAATGTGATCTTCATTGTCGTCATTGGGGGCATCGGCACGCTGGAAGGACCGTTCGCCGGGACGGCCGTGTTCTTTCTGTTTCGCGGCTTGTTCGCCGGCTTCGGCGGGTGGTACATGATCGCGCTCGGCGCCCTGGCAATCCTGGTCATGCTGCTGGCGCCTGCGGGCCTATGCGGCGCCGTGTCGCATCGTTTTGGCGTAACTCTATTTCCCATGCGGCGGCGGCTCGGCACTGCGCCGGCAGCGGCACCCGGCCTTCCTACGGCCTCGCCAAACTGAGAGTGGCCTAAAATTCGCAGCTAATGACGTTTCGATTTCAACTGACAATCTCCCTAAGAGCCCATCCAACATGGCTCGCGTTTGCATCCCGTCCGGCGCCGCCCCATGCTGCACTCACTGGCGGGAGGACCACATGGCAAGCGACGATCCGGCATGGGCGCATGAGCTGTATGATCTCCTGCGCCGCAACGGCGTGACCCAGTTCGCCTATGTGCCCGATGCCGGCCATCGCGTGCTGATCGATCGTTCCCTCGCCGACCCGGAGGTGCATTCAATCCCCTTGACCACCGAGGAGGAGG
>DATFDN010000197.1:0-2666 GCA_035252035.1 Acetobacteraceae bacterium
GCCCTCACCCTGCGCGGGCCCGCCTCGGTGGTCTCCACGGCCTGCTCGTCCGGCGCCAAGGCGTTCGGCGAAGCGGCCGAGCTGGTGGCGGCGGGCCTGTGCGACGCCGCCCTGGTCGGCGGCGTCGACTCCTTGTGCGCCATGACGCTGCACGGCTTCGGCGCGCTCGAGCTCCTGGCCCCGGGCCCCTGCCGGCCGTTCGCGGCCGACCGGGACGGCATCTCGATCGGCGAGGCTGCGGCCTTCGCTCTCCTCGAGCGTCCGGCCGAGGGACCGGGGGGCCGCGTCTCGCTCCTCGGCTACGGTGCCAGCGTCGACGCCCACCACATGTCGCACCCGCACCCGGAGGCCCAAGGTGCGGTCCTCGCGATCCGCGAGGCGCTGGCCTCGTCCGGCCTGGCACCCGCCGACATCGACTACGTGAACTTCCACGGCACGGGCACCAAGGCCAACGACGCGGCGGAGGACCTGGCGGTGGCCCGGACGGTGGGCCGTGGCCCGGCGTGCAGCGCCACCAAGGGCTGGACCGGGCACGCGCTCGGCGCCTCGGGCGCGCTGGAGGCGGTGATCGCCGCCATGTGCGCGCTCGGCGCCGCGCGGGAGCGCATCGCCGCCGCGATCGGCCCCTGCATCGGGCAGGCCTCGTACGAGGTCGGGGCCGATCTGCGCGAGGCCGTGCTCGCCCGCCACGCGGCGGATGCGCGGTTCTTCGCCCCTGGCCGGAGGGACGGACGCTGGCAGTTCGATCTCGCCGGGTATTGTGCCGCCTGTCTCGCGGCCGCGGGAATCCGGCGCGTCGCGAGTGTCGGCGCCGACACGGCGGCGGATGCGGCCCGCTTCTTCAGCCATCGGCGGCGTACCTTGTCGGGCGGGGGGGCGATCGGGCACCAGATTTCCGTGATCGCGCTCCCGGCCTGATGCGCGCGCGCGCGCTCCCGCCGCTTGCCCTGGTGGGCCTGCTCGCCGCTTGCGGCACCTTCCCGCAGCCCTTCCGGGGCAACCCTGGGCAGACCGCGCAGCGCTTGGCCTCCGAGCCGCCGATCGTGCCTCGCCTGGTCGTGCCGGCGCCCTCCACCGCGCTGCTGCCGGATAGCGGCGGCAAGGCATTGGCCGCCCTGCTCGCCCGCGATCTCCAGTTGCGCGAGGTTCCCGCCTACGCCGAGCCTGGGCATCGGGGGGATTGGGTGCTCGCGATCTCGGCGACCGACACGGGCCAGAGCGTGGTGCCGGTCTACACGGTGCGCACGCCGCAAGGCCGCGACGCCGCGACCCTGAAGGGCACGCCAGTGCCGGTGGCCGCCTGGGCGGCGGGGGCGCCGTCCACCCTGGAGCGAACGGCGGACGACGCCGCGCGTCAGCTCTCGGCCCTGCTGGCCGGGATCAACACCGACGTGCAGCGCGCCAATCCCAACAGCCTGCTCAACCGAAAGCCGCGCATCGCCGTGCTCGCGGTGCGGGGGGCGCCAGGCGACGGCGACGCCGCGCTGGCGCGGCTGATGCGGGCCAATCTCGCGATGCGGGGCGAGGCGGTGCAGGACACGCCGGCCGGCGCGGATTTCCTCGTGCGGGGCGAGGTGCGTGTCGTGCCGATCGCCGGGGGACAGGAGCGTGTGGAGATCCAGTGGATCGTCACCCAGCCGAGCCGGGCGGGCACGCCGGGCGGGGCGGAGCGCGGGCGGGTGGTGCAACTCAACAATGTCCCGGCCGGCTCGCTGCACGGGGTATGGGGCGATGTCGCGCAAGCCGTGGCCGAGGAGGCCTCGGGGGGTGTGCGCGATGTGGTACAGCGGCAAACGGGTCGCGCGACGGCGCGGTAGTTTCGCCTCCGGGTTCATGGACACGTCTCGATCGCGGCGCTAGAAGGCCCGCGTCCCCTGGCGCCGAGGGCAGCGCACCCCCATGAAGATCGTGGCCTGCAACAGCAACCGCCCCCTGGCCAACGCCATGGCCGCGGCGCTCAACCTGCCGCTCACCCGCGCCGCCGTCCGCCGCTTCGCCGACATGGAGATCTTCGTGGAGATCCACGAGAACATCCGCGGCGAGGACGTGTTCGTGATCCAGTCCACGTCCTACCCGGCCAACGACCACCTCATGGAGCTGCTCATCACCCTGGACGCGCTGCGCCGCAGCTCGGCGCGGCGGGTGACGGCGGTGGTGCCCTATTTCGGCTACGCGCGGCAGGACCGCAAATCGGGATCGCGCACCCCGATCAGCGCCAAGTTGGTGGCGAATCTGATCACCGAGGCGGGCGCGAACCGGGTGCTGACCATGGACCTGCACTCGGGGCAGATCCAGGGCTTCTTCGACATCCCCGTGGACAACCTGTTCGCCGCCCCCTTGTTCGCCCGCGACATCGAGGAGCGCTATGACGGGCGTGACATCATGATCGTCTCTCCCGACGTGGGCGGGGTCGTGCGCGCGCGCGCCATCGCCAAGCGGCTCAACGTCGATCTCGCCATCATCGACAAAAGGCGCGACCGGGCGGGGGTGTCGGAGGTGATGAACGTGATCGGCGACGTGGAGGGGCGCGACTGCATCCTGGTCGATGACATCGTCGACTCCGGCGGCACCCTGGTGAACGCGGCGGCGGCGCTGATCGAGAACGGGGCGCGCTCGGCCAGCGTCTATGTCACGCATGGCGTGCTGTCGGGGGGCGCGGTGGCGCG
>DATFDN010000198.1:0-5102 GCA_035252035.1 Acetobacteraceae bacterium
GCCTTCCTGGAGCACCCGCAGCGCGTGCTGACGCGGGACCAGATCCTGGAGCTCTCGCGCAACCGCGCGGGCGACCCGTTCGACCGCAGCGTGGACGTGCTGGTCAGCCGCCTGCGCCGCAAGATCGAGCCCGAGGACGCCGGCCGACCCCTCATCAAGACGGTCCGGGGCGCCGGGTACATGTTCGTCCCCGACGTGTCGCGCCCATGAGATGGCGCCTGCCGTGGCCGAGGGGTCTCGGCGGCCGCACGGTCCTCGTGCTGCTGGCCGCCGTGGTCCTCGTCCACCTCGGCAGCATGCTCGCCTACCGCGAGTCCGCCCTGGACGCGGCAAGTGAGGCGCACGCCGCCCAGGTTGCGGGACGGCTCGCGACAGCCAGGCGCGCCGTGGCCGGGCGGCCGCCCGACGAGCGCGACGGCACGGCCCACGAGCTGTCCTCCGGCGGCGTCACACTTCGTTGGGACCGGCGTCCCGTCACCGACGGCACTCCAGGCGCGGACGCACGCCTGCGGGTACTCGCGCGGAGCCTCTCGGCGGCCATGCCGGACCTCCGGGCGGCGGACCTGCGGCTCGATTACGGCGACGTCCAACCGCCGGGCGACGCCCACGCCATCCTGGGCGCGCTGCGCCTCGCGGACGGGTCCTGGCTGAACTTCAGCGTCCCCGTCGTCACCGGGATCGGGCCGAGCCTGCACGGCGCCCTGGTCTCGACTTCGGTGATGGCGCTCGGCGTTGTCCTGGTGGCCATCCTGCTGGTGCGGACCCTGGTCGCGCCGCTCCGAGCCCTCGCGCGCGCGGCGGACGCGATCGGGCGCGGGCCGGAGGTTGTGGTCCCCGAGGCCGGGCCGGACGAGGTGCGCCAGGTCTCCCGGGCGTTCAACGCCATGCAGGCGCGCATCCACCGGCTCATCGCCGACCGGACCCAGGCACTGGCGGCGGTGTCGCACGACCTGCGCACTCCCATCACCCGGCTGCGCCTGCGCGCGGGCTTCCTCGCCGACCCGGAGGCGCAGGCCGCTATCGACGCCGATCTCGACGAGATGGAGGCGATGGTCGCCGCGACGCTCGCGTATCTGCGCGGCGGTGTGGAGCCCGAGGAGCCGAAGCCGACCGATCTCTCCGCCATGCTCGCAACCCTAGTGGACGCCGCCGCCGATGCCGGGCGCCGCGCCACGTTCGACGGCCCGCGGCACGCCTTCGTTTCCATTCGCGGTCTCGCGCTGAAGCGCGCCTTGGGGAACCTCGTCGAGAATGCGCTCACCTACGGGGGCGTGGCGCGGGCCGCGCTCCGAGATACGGGGGCAGCGGTGCTCATCACCGTGGACGACGACGGCCCCGGCATTCCTGACAACGAACTTGAGAGGGTGTTCGAGCCCTTCCAGCGCCTGGACGCCTCCCGCAACCGGCGGACCGGCGGCGTCGGCCTGGGGCTGGCCATCGTCCGGCAGGCCGTTGCCCGCGAGGGGGGCAGCGTCAGGCTGATCAACCGGCCGGAAGGCGGCTTGCGCGCCGAGGTCGTCATCCCGCGCCGGGCGGACGGCACCTGAGCGGGCCAAAGCCGCCAGAGTGATGTGGCAGTCCGATTGTGGGCTGAGCGCCTGTGGCGCCAACGGCTTTCATACTTTGACACACGCGGTTCAAACCCCTGCAAAAGTCGGGCTGCATTCTCCGCGCGTTGCCCGCGGCCTTCCAGGCATGCGGTCCGCCTTGTGCTCGTTGTCCGGGAACTCCTCATGAAAACAGCCAAGGCAGTCGTCCTCACCATCGTCGCGGTCCTGCTTGTCGCAGCCGCGGCGGGCGCCGCGACCATTTACGCGGGCGCCTACAACGTCGCCGCGACCGAGCCGCACTGGTCCATCACCTACCGGATTATGGACACCGCGCGCGTCCGCTCGATCAAGGCGCACGCCGCCGGGATCGTGGTTCCGGCCGGGTTCGATGACCAGGCGAAAGTGGTGGCGGCGGTGGACCACTTCGCCGCGCATTGCGCGGTGTGCCACGGCAGCCCCGGGGGCGACCGGGGCGATCTCGCGGCGGGGATGTATCCACGGCCGCCCGACCTGACGAACGTGAGCAAGCGGTACACGCCGGCCGAGCTGTTCTGGATCCTAAAGAACGGAATCAAGATGAGCGGGATGCCGTCGATGGCCGATGACGGCGACGACCTGCTGTGGGCCACGGTCGGCTTGCTTGAAAAACTGCCTGGCATGACTCCGGACGACTACAACGACCTCTGGATGGCGTCGCAGGCCGCGGGCGGCCAGCACCATCCGATGCACATGGGCCAGCATCCGACGCCCATGGGCGGCATGGACATGCACGGCGCGCACGACGCGGAAGAGGACGGCCAGCCCGGCGCTGGCGGACAGACGCGAGCGCCCCCGGTCCGGCAGACCGGCGGCGCCCAGCACGGCAACCCATGACCGGCGCACCACACGAAGCACGGGGAGAGATATGACCAGGATCGCGGTCTGCACCGTCGCCCTGATGGCGGCGCTCGCGCCAGCCGCCCTCGCGCAGCAGGGCGACATGCAAGGAATGCACATGCAGGGCCACGGCATGGGCGGCACGGACATGCAGGCCATGATGAACCAGTGCGCGCGCGTGCGTCAGCAGATGCGGCCGGGGGCCAGGATGACCGCCGACATGCAGCGCATGATGGCGCAGTGCAACCAGATGGACCGGCAGATGGGCACCATGCCCGGCGGCTCGGGAAACCAGGCGAGGACCCGATAGGTGCGGACCGAAGAGTCGCATGGTGCTGAGTCCTGCAAGGATGTCGAAGAGATGTTCGAGAAGGATTCTCTGAAACCGCAAGCTGGCGGGATCGGCCGCCGACGTTTCGTGCAAGGCGTGGCGGCAGCCGGGGCGATGGTGGGCATTGGCGACGGCCTCCGGTCGGGAACGGCACTCGCCGCCTCCCCCCACGCTCAGATGCCCGTGCTGTCTGGCACGCGGTTCGATCTCACCATCGCTCCCATGCGGGTGAACATCACGGGCCGCCCAGCCACCGCGACCGCCATCAACGGGTCCATTCCGGGGCCGGTGCTGCGCTGGCGCCAGGGCGACACGGTGATCTTGAATGTAACCAACCGGCTCAGCGTGCCGACCTCCATCCACTGGCACGGCATCCGCTCGCCCGCCGACATGGACGGCGTGCCCGGGCTCAGCTTTCCGGGGATCATGCCCGGCGAGACCTTCACCTACCGTATCCCGGTGCGCCAGAGCGGCACGTACTGGTACCACAGCCACTCGGCGTTCCAGGAGCAGACCGGGGTCTATGGCCCCATCATCATCGAGCCGAGAGCCGGGTACCCGGCCGCGTTCGAACGCTCCTATGTCGTGATGCTCACCGACTGGACCGACACCGACCCCGAGGAGATCGTCAGCAACCTCAAGTTCCAGAGCGACTACTACAACTTCCACCAGCGCACCGTCGGCACGTTCCTCGCCGACGTCAGGGACCACGGGCTGCGCGCCACCGTCGCCGACCGGCTGATGTGGGGCAGGATGCGCATGAGCCCGACCGACATCCTGGACGTGACCGGGCACGCCTACACCTACCTGATGAACGGCCAGTCTCCGCGCGCCAACTGGACCGCGCTGTTCCGGCCGGGCGAGCGGGTGCGGCTGCGCTTCATCAACGGCTCGTCGATGTCGATCTTCGACGTGCGCATCCCGGGCCTGACGATGAGCGTGGTGGAGGCCGACGGCAACAGCGTGCGTCCGGTCGCGGTCGACGAGTTCCGCATCAGCACGGCGGAAACCTACGACGTCATCGTGCGGCCGCGCGAGGATCGGGCCTACACCATCTTCGCGCAATCCGAGGACCGCTCCGGCTACGCACGCGGCACGTTGGCAACCCGCGCCGGCATGGCCGGGCAGGTTCCGTCGATGGACCCGCGGCCGATCCGCACCATGACCGACATGGGCATGGGCGGCATGGACATGGGTCCGATGGCCGGCATGACCATGGGACCGCGATCGGAGGCGCGCATGGCGCCCGACGTCCCCGCGGGCGGCATGAGGATGGACATGGGATCCGGTTCGATGACGCCCGGCGGGGCCGCCCACACCATGGGCGGGATGAACATGGGTGGCATGGACATGGGTGCGGGCGGCGGCATGGCGGGGATGCACATGCCAATGGATCACGGCAAGACGGCCGCCGGGAGCGCGAAGCTTCCCGGCAACGCTGTCGGGCACGCCAGCTCGCCTCCACCGGACATGACCGGACACTCCATGCCGGGCATGGCCATGGGGCACGCCTCGATGCCGGACATGGAGAGAGAGCCCAGCGGACAAGCCGCGCTCAAGCGGCGGATGCAGGGCTCGCCCGAGGTGGACAACGTGGCCATGATGCCGACCGAGCGGCTGGACGAGCCCGGAGGCGGGCTCGATGGAAACGGGCGCCGCGTCCTGACTTACGCTGATTTACGCGCCGTGCAGCCCGGCGACGACCCGCGCCCGCCCTCGCGCGAGATCATCCTCCACCTGACCGGCAACATGGAGCGCTTCATCTGGGGCTTCGACGGCAAGAAGTTCTCCGAGGCCGAACCCATCCGCCTGAGGCGGGGCGAGCGCGTGCGCTTCACGCTGATCAACGACACCATGATGGACCACCCGATCCATCTGCACGGCCTCTGGAGCGAGCTGGAGAACGGACACGGCGCCCACCGGCCCTACAAGCACACCATCAACGTGAAGCCGGGCGAGAAGCTGAGCTACCTCGTCACCGCGGACGAGCCGGGGCATTGGGCCTACCACTGCCACCTGCTCTATCACATGGAACTTGGCATGTTCCGCACGGTGGTCGTGGCGTGACCGCCCTGCGCGGGGCCGCCGCCTTCGCTTGCGCGGTGGTGCTCTTGGCCGGATTGGCCCCCCCCGCTCGCGCCAAGACGCCTGCCACTCCAGACCGGCCGATATTCAGTTCGCAGCTCAACGAGGCGAGCGGCGTCCAGCCGGTCACGGACAACGCCATCTACACGCACATCCTGCTCGACCAGTTCGAGGACCGCTGGAGCGGGCGGAACCAGGAGTTCCGCTACGAGGGCCAGGCGTGGTCGGGCACCGACCTGAACAAGCTCTGGCTGAAGTCC
>DATFDN010000199.1:0-15826 GCA_035252035.1 Acetobacteraceae bacterium
GGCGGCGCTGATGCGCGTGCATCCCTCGAACTACGCGATCCAGGGCTTCACCGCCGCCGTCCCGCCCGCGCGCCTCGCGGCCATCGCGCGCGAGGCCGGCTTGCCGCTCATCGACGACCTGGGCAGCGGCAGCTTGATCGACCTCGCGCAGCTCGGCCTCCCGCACGAGCCGACCGTGCGAGAGGCGCTTCAGGCTGGCGCCGACTTGGTCACTTTCTCGGGAGACAAACTCCTCGGCGGCCCGCAAGCCGGCCTGATCGTCGGTCGCTCCGATTTGATCGCACGCGTGAACGCAAATCCCATGAAGCGCGCGCTGCGGCTGGACAAGGGCCGCCTCGCGGCGCTCGATCACGTGTTGCGGCTCTACCTCGACCCCGACCATCTGGTTGCGCGCTTGCCGGCGCTGCGGCTGCTCACGAGGCCGCAAGCCGAGATCCGGGCCAGCGCGGAACGTCTGGTTTCACAATTGCGCGTTCGCTGGCCCGAACGGCCGATCGGGGTCGCGCCATGCCGCAGCCAGATCGGTTCGGGCGCGCTGCCGGTCGATCGCCTGCCCTCGTTCGCCGCCACGATGGGCGGTGGCGGACTGGAGGCGCTCGCCGCGTCGCTGCGCGCGTTGCCGCGCCCCGCCATCGGCCGCATCGCTGAGGATCGGCTTTGGCTCGATTGCCGCTGTCTGGAAGCCGCCGACGAGGCGGCGCTGGCGGCGATGCTGGCCGGCTAGGCGTTGCCCGGCGGTCCGGGGGCGATGATACTGCGGGGCGGAGGAGAAGCGGCCCCGGTGGGTCGGCCGGCCTTCAAAGCCGGTTGGGGCCGCCGCGCGGTCCCGGGCAGGTTCAACTCCTGCTCTCTTCCGCCGAATCCAGCCGCTCACGTAGCTGTGGCCGTCCTGCCCAGGCGGTGTGGCGGCATCGCAACACGGGCCGCTAAACCTCCGGTCACCCCTCGTTTAATTCCGATAACGCGGTTAGGTTCTCCGCTCCGGACGGAGGCGCCGCACCGGCGCCGCGTGTCCGCCGTGCCCGCCGGCGCGGAACGACAACAAGGAGATCATGGTCATGAAGCTTCGGAGTACGCTCCTGGCTGCCACCGTGCTGGCGCTGCCGATGGCCGCGCGGGCGCAGTTCTTGCCAACCCCGAATCTCAGCGGCTTTTACGTCGGCGCTGGTGTCGGCGCCAACTATCTCCAGGACGAGAAAATCCAAATTCCCCCGGCCCCGGGCGCCGGGGGATTCGGGAACACGGGGGGCACGAACACCGGGCTCAAGCTCCGCTCCGAGTGGGGGCCTGTCGGGCTTGGTTACTTGGGCTACGAGCTCGGCAACGGGCTGAGTCTGCAACTCGAAGGCGACATCCGGAACAACAAGTTCCGCCAGCTCCGAGGCTTCCCGGCCTCCGCCGGCGGCAACGAGAAGAAGTACGGGCCGATGGTCAACATCGTGTTCGACCTGTCGCCCTACATCCCGTACGCGGCACCCTATTTCGGCGTGGGCGTCGGCTACCAGTGGGACAAGCTGTCCAACCTGCGAGTCACCTCCACGGCTGGCGCCACCCTCCTGACCTCGAATGACAGGCGCGGCGCGTTCGCCTATCAGGCGATCGTCGGCACGCTGGTCCCATTGGGCTACACGGGCCTGGCGCTGACCCTCGAGTACCGCTTCATGGGCCAGCTTGCCCGCGACTTCGACGTGGGCATCACCCCAGCGGCAACCGGCGGGGCGCCGCTCTTCACCAAGATCCGCCTCGCGAACGAGTTCAACCACGCCGTCCTGGTCGGCTTCCGCTACACGTTCGGCGTGACGCCGCCCCCGCCGCCCCCGGCTCCGGCCCCCGTCGCGGCGCCGGCTCCGGCGCCCGCCCGGTCGTACCTCGTATTCTTCGATTGGGACAAAGCCACGCTCACCGACCGCGCCCGCATGATCATCCGCGAGGCGGCGGAGAACTCGCGGCGCGTGCAGTACACGCAGATCGAGGTCAACGGCTACACCGACACCTCGGGCAAGCCGAGCTACAACCAGCGCCTATCGGTCCGCCGCGCCGAGAACGTGGCCGCCGAGCTGGTGCGCGACGGCGTGCCGCGCAACGCCATCTCGATCCACGGCTACGGCGAGACGCACCTGCTGGTGCCGACCGCCGACGGCGTGCGCGAGCCGCAGAACCGCCGCGTCGAGATCATCATCCGCTGACCAGCGGCGGCACGCGTAACCTGGTCACGGGGCGCCGCGAGGCGCCCCGTCGTCTATGCAAGGGGCGGCAGGACAGGAGACGGTTGATGCGTTGGCGCGGTGCATTGCTCGCTGCTTCCCTTCTCGCGGCGCCTCTGCTGACAGTGCCCGAAGAAGCGAAGGCCCAGCCGATCCAGGGGCTCTACGCGGGCGCGGGGGCCGGCTACGACCTGTTGCAGTCGGTGCGGGTGACGCCCAGCGTGCCGGGCGTCGGCAGCCTGCCCCTGCGGCTTGGCCAGAGCAACGGCCTGGCCGCCCTGGGAAGCCTCGGCTATGCGTTCGGGGGCGGCTGGCGTGTGGAGGTGGAGGGCGATTTCCTCCGCAACGGCATCCGCCCGCCACGGATCACCCTGCCGCCGCTCACCATCCTAGGGCGGCCGATTCCCGGAACCGGCTTTTCCGGAACCCTGCCGACGCCGAACGCCTCGGGCCATGTGCTGCAATATGGCGTGATGGCCAACGCGCTCTATGACTTCGACATCGGCAGCCGCTACGTGTTCCCCTACCTCGGCGGCGGTGCCGGTTATATCTGGAACGACCTCACGCATTCAGGCAAGTTCGCGTACCAGGCGATCGTCGGCCTCGGCTTCCCCGTCCCCAACATGCCCGGCCTGTCGCTCACGGCCCAGTACCGCTTCCTGGATGTCACCGCCGGCGAGCAGTACAACACCAGTGTCGGGACGCCGTTCGGCCGCGTCCCGGTTCACGTCTCGGTCGGGCCGCAGCTCAACCACAGCTTCACGCTCGGCGTGCGCTACGCCTTCTCGGTCGCGCCGCCGCCCGCTCCCGCCCCGGCCGCTCCCGCGTCGGTCGCCGCTCCGGCGCCGCAGCCCGCGCGCTCCTACCTCGTGTTCTTCGACTGGGACAAAGCGACCCTTGGCGACCGCGCCCGCCAGGTCATTCGCGTCGCCGCCGACGCGTCCACCCATGTCCAGTACACGCAAATCCGGGTGAACGGATACACGGACACGTCCGGCTCCGCGCGCTACAACCAGCGCCTGTCGGTCCGCCGCGCCGAGAACGTGGCCGCCGAGCTGGTGCGCGACGGCGTGCCCCGCAGCGCCATCGCGATCCACGGCTACGGCGAGACGCACCTGCTGGTGCCGACTGGCCCTGGCGTGCGCGAGCCGCAGAACCGGCGGGTGGAAATCCTTATCGAGTGACACTAATACTAGACGCCTTTGCTCCTGACTCTTACCGTCATTCCCGCGAAAGCGGGCATCCAGGCCCGCACGCACGGAGTTCCGCGTGGTTCCCCTGGATTCCCGCTTGCGCGGGAATGACGGCGCGAGGATTGAAGCCTACGCCGGCTAGTCAGATCCCATCAGCAGGCACGAACGATCCGTCCGGCTGGAGGATGGTCAACACGCCGGAGTGGATGGCGAACCACGCGCCGTGCAGTTCGAGGCGCTTCGAAGCGACGCGCTCGGCGATCCACGGAAAGCTCATCAGGTTGGCGAGCGAAACCTTGATCAGCTCGTGTTCGCAGCATCGTTGCATCGCGTCGGGAGAGGTCTCGCGCAAGGCGCGGGCGCGGGCGGGCTCGCCGATCGACATCCAGGGCGCGATGAAGTCGCGCAGGTTCTCCGGCGCCCCCTGAAGCAAGACCTGCGCCCCGCCGCACATCCCGTGGCCGAGCACCACGATGTGCGGAACCTCCAGGACGCGCACGCCGAACTCCAGCGCGGCGCTCGTGCCGTGATACGTCCCGTCGGGAGCATAGGGCGGCACAAGGTTGGCGACGTTGCGCACGGTCAGTATTTCACCCGGCCCGGCGTCGAAAATCATGGCCGGATCGACACGGCTGTCCACGCACGCCAGCACCAGCGCCTTCGGATGCTGGCCACGCCGGGCCAGGGTCTCGAACACGCGTCGCCGCTCGGGCCAGCCGGTCGCGCGGAAGCGCCCGTAGCCGGCGATAAGGCTCTCCATTGGCAGGATCACCCCGTCAGCATCGATAGGATCTTCTCCGCGTGCGCCTCCGCCAAGGCGCGCAGCTCGGCGTCAGTGCGGTCCTGCACCGGGTGCGGGATGAACACATAGGCCGGGTCCGTGCCGAGCGACTTCGCCTGCACCGCGGCGGCCTCGATGAATTCCGTGGTGGCGACGGCGACCACGGGGACGCCGCGACTCTCAAGGTCAGCCATGTCATGCGTACAGCACGACGTGCAGGAGCCTCAATCGGCCAATCCCTCGATCACCACGTCAACCTCTCCCGCGATCCGCTGGCGCAAGGGAAGCGGCGCGGGGCGGGTCATCGTCGGCTTCATGTAGCGCCGCACCTGGATGCCGCGCTCCGACAGCAATTCATCCAGCCGGTCCAGGAACACGTTGCCGCGCGGCTTGGAGATGTCCAGGATGCCGACGGTCAGCCCGTCCAGCCGCTCGGGCCGCTTGAGGCGCGGGCGGATTCCGGGGCTCCGTTCGGCCGTGGGGTCAAGCAGCACGCTCATGTTCGAACCTCCTTGGTGACAGGGCTGGAGCCGCGTTCGCCGCTGGCCGCCCAGCCGCCGATGATGCCGGAGAACATTCCGGCCCCGCCGCCCGCGCGGACGATCATCAGCCCGCCCGGCCGGAACTTGTTGACCCGCGTGCCCGCGAGCGACTCTGGCCCGCCCTCGGCGATGCCCTTGGCGCCCGCCACAAGCTCCTCGCCCGGTATCTCGCACAGCCGGTACAGCTCGTCATAGAGGCGCCGCTTGCCCCAGCCCGCGTCGCGGAAGGTGCGCTCGTGCTCGGGGCAGATCACCAGGATCGCGTCGCACGCCGGCGCCAGCTTCACGTTGAAGATCGCCTTCAGGCATTCGGCGAAGCTGCGCGAGAGGCTCTCCGGCGTGCGCGACTTCTGATCGACCACGCCCTGCAACCCGTAGCCGGCGAAAGCCGTGACGGCGGACACGCCCGGCGCCACCCCGCGTTCCACCGACAGCGGCTCCCAGCACGAGCCTTCCTCGTCTTCGGCGAAGCAATAGGTGTACTTGCCGGGATTGCCGAGCGTCGCGCGGTCCACCTCCTGCGGCCGGCCGCCGCCGACGTTGCGGATCACGAGCTGCACGGCCCGCCCGATCGTCGCGTTGGCCCGATTGCCCTGGCCGAGCGCGTTGCCACGCGCGTTCATGCCGATCTGCCGGCGCACCGGCCCGTTCACCACCAGCACCGGGCCGACGTACATCGTCGTCGCCAGCACGCCATGCATGGCGAAGGGCTCGTCCAGCACCGCCTCCACCGCCGCCAGCACGACAGGCAAGTACTCGGGCTTGCAGCCGGCCATCACCGCGTTGATCGCGATTTTCTCGACCGTCGCGGGCGCGAGATCCGGCGGCGCCAATCCAATCACCTCGGCGGGATCGCGGGCGGTGCCCTGCAACATGCGCAGCACGCGCTCCTCGGTGGGCGGCACCAGCGGCAGGCCGTCCGACCAGCCGCGCTCGAACATCGCCTCGACCTCGTCCTCCTCCGCGCCAATCTCGATCCGGCGCGCGGTGATGCCCGTTTCGCCGAAGCGGATCTTCAGCCGCTCCAGCGTGCCCGGCTCCACATTCTTCGCCCCGCACCCCGGACGGAACGGGGGCAGGCCGCCGCCGATCCCGTCGGACCCGGCGACGCGCTGCCACTCGGCGCGGTCCCAGCCATGGGTGCGCCCCACCTCGCCCCCGCCCTCCATGCGGATCAGCGTCGGCACGATCTCGATTTTCAGGCGGTGCGACACGTCCAGCGCGGCGTCATGCACGCGGGAGGGAACGGTGTCCGGGAAGGCCGGATCATCCTGCGTCACCACGACCAGGGGCTGGTGATGCGCAAGCTCGGCCAGCACCGGCGCGATCAGCACGCAAGTCGGGCAGTCGCGTTTGACCACGGCGATCAGCCCGTCATTTGAAAACGCGTCAAAGCTCACCGCCGCGCGCCCCCATTTCGGCTCCGATGACACTAACGCGCCCGCTTGGCTCGGTCCAGGCCGCGCGGGTTGCGCCCCGGCCGCAAGCGGGCGCATCCTCAATCCAAGAACGCGGAGTGGGGGCGGTGACGGAAACCTACGACACCATCATCGTCGGCGGCGGCTCGGCCGGCTCGGTGCTCGCCAACCGCCTTTCCGCCCGCTCCGCGCATTCGGTGCTGCTCTGCGAGGCGGGGCAGGACACCCCGCATGGCAAGGTGCCGCCCGAGATCCTCGATTCCTATCCAGGCACCGCCTATCTCGATCCACGCTTCCACTGGACCGAGCTGAAGGTCACGACGGAAGTCGTGCCGCACAACCGCCCGGACGCGCCGCGTCCGCGCCTGCGCAAATACGAGCAGGCGCGCGTGCTGGGCGGCGGCTCCTCGATCAACGGCCAATTGGCCAATCGCGGCGCCCCGAGCGATTACGACGAGTGGGAACGTCGCGGCGCGCGCGGATGGGCATGGGACGACGTGCTGCCCTTCTTCAAGCGCGTCGAGCGCGACATGGACTTCCACGCGCCCGAGGACGCGCGCTGGCACGGCACCGAGGGGCGCATCCCGGTCCGTCGCATCTTCCCCGACCTCTGGCCCGGGCACGCCAAGGCGGTCGCCGAGGCATTCCGCCAGGCGGGCCACGCCTTCATCCCCGACCAGAACGGCGAATGGCGCGACGGGTACTATCCGATCACCATCTCCAACCTTTACGAGCGGCGCGTCTCGGCCGCGATCGGCTATCTCGATCCGGGCACGCGCCAGCGCGCGAACCTGACGATCTCGACGGACACGCAGGTGACGGGATTGGTGTTCGACGGGGCGCGCTGCGTCGGCGTCGAGGCGATCGTCGCCGGCCGCCCGACGCGGTTCCGCGCGAACGAGGTGATCCTCTCCTCGGGCGCCATCCACTCGCCCGCGCACCTGCTGCGCGCGGGCATCGGCCCGGCCCCCGATCTGCGCGCGCTGGGCATCGAGGTGCGCGCGCATGTGCCCGGCGTTGGCCAGCGGCTGATGGACCATCCGGCGGTGGCCGTCGCGGCCTGGCTCAAGCCGCACGCGCGCATCGTCACCGACTGGACGCGGCGCCACATGTTCGTCGCGTTGCGCTACACGTCCCAGCTTCCGGGCGTGCCGAAGGGCGACATGTTCATCGGCGTGACCAACAAGACCTCGTGGCACGCGGTCGGCGAGCAGATCGGCTCGTTCATCATCTCGGTCTACAAGACCTATTCCGAGACGGGGCAGGTCCGTCTCGCCTCGCGCGATTGGCGCGACCATCCGGCGGTCGAGTTCAACCTGCTCTCCGACCGGCGCGACCTCGACCGGCTGATGGAGGGGGTGCGCCTGTCGGCGGCGATGCACGCGACCGAGGCGATGCGCGGCGTCACCGAAGAGGCGTTCCCCGCGAGCTACAGCGACAAGGTGCGCCAGGTCGGCGCCATCAGCCGCAAGAACAAGCTTCTCACCGACGTGCTGGCCCGGATGCTGGACGGCCCCGCCGCGCTGCGCTCGGCGCTGATCCGCAAGCTCATCATGGAGGAGTTCACGCTGGAGGGCGTGCTGCGCGACGAGGAGCAGTTGGAGGCGTTCTGCCGCAAGGCCGCCGTCGGCGTCTGGCACGCCTCCTGCACCTGCCGCATGGGCGACGAGGGCGACCCGATGGCGGTCACGGACCCCGCCGGGCGCGTGCGTGGCGTCGAGGGGTTGCGCGTGGTCGATGCCTCGATCTTCCCCGTCGTGCCCTGCGCGAACACGAACTTCCCCACGCTGATGACGGCGGAGAAATGCGCGCAGGCGATCCTGGATGGGGAATAGGGGTCGGGGTGAGGGTCAGCCCACCACCCCCAGCCCACGCAGCCGCTCGATCTCGTCCGCGTCGTACCCAGCCTCCGCCAGCACCTCCGCGCTGTGCTCGCCAACGTCCGCCCCCTTGCGTGGCGGCACCTTGCGCTCGCCCTCGATCTGGAACGGGCTCATCACCGTCAGCATCTCGCTCCCCGCGAAGGGCGTCAGCGCCTCGATCGCGCGCGCCTGCCGGTCGCGCGGGATGTCGTCGAGCGTGGCGACCAGGCCGAAGGTGATGCCGGCCCGCTGCATCACCGGCAGCCACTCGGCCAAGTCACGCTCGGCGAAGGCAGCGTCCAGGATTCCCACAAGCGTCCGCGCGTTCTCCCGCCGCGCGGGGATTTCGGCGAAGCGCGGATCATCGGCAAGCTCCGGCCGGCCGAGCGCGGCGCAGAAGGGGCGGAACTGCCTCTCCTCGTTCAGCATCACCAGCATGAACCAGCGCCCGTCGCGCGTGCGGTAGTGGTTGCTGACCGCGTTCGGCACCTGGTCGCGCGGCAGGCGCGGATGGATCGTGGCGCCGCAGAGCTGCGCCTGCGCATAGAACCCGTTCGCCCAGAGCCCGTTGGCGAGCAGGGAGGAATGCACGACCCCGCCCTGTCCGGTGCGCTCGCGCCGATAGAGCGCGGTCACGATGGCGCCGAACAGGCCCATCGCGCTCGGATGATCGCCCATGCCGGGGGCGGAGCGGGCGGGCGGCGCGGCGTGGTCGGCGCGCACAATGTCCATCAGCCCCGACCGCGCCCAATAAGCGGTGGAATCAAAGCCGGTCTTCTCCGCCTCGTCGCCAGTCTCGCCATACGCGCTGAACGCGGCGTAGACCAGGCGCGGGTTGAGCGGCGTCAAATCATCCGCCGCGATGCCCAGCCGGTGGCGCACCCCGCGCGGATAGTTGGTGATGAACACGTCGGCATCGCGGACCAGCCGGTGCAGGACGGCGCGGCCCTCTTCCGCCTTCAGGTCGAGCGCGAGGCTGCGCTTGTTGCGCCCGGTCAGCAGCCACGCGTAGTCGTGCGGGCTGTCGGGCAGGCCGGGCAGGGCGCCGAGATTGCGGTACGCGTCGCCTGCGCCAGGCGGCTCGATCTTCACCACGTCGGCCCCGAAATCGCCCAGCACCGTCGCGGCGGCCGGCGCGGCGATGAAGCTCGCGCAGTCGATCACGCGCAAGCCGGAGAACACGCCGCGCTCAAACCCGCTCATTGCCGAACACGATGGTTCCCGACGCGGCGAACATCCCGCCCACGCCATGACAGACGGAGATCTTGGCGCCCTGGATCTGCGCCGGCGCGGTGCCGCGCATCTGGCGCACGCTCTCCTGCAACGCGAACATCCCGTACATGCCCGAATGCGCGTAGGAGAGGCCACCTCCATTCGTGTTCACCGGCAGCTTGCCTCCCGGCGCGGTGTTGCGCCCGGCGATGAACGCGGCCGCCTCCCCGCGACCCACGAAGCCCAGATCCTCCAGCCCATACAGCGGCAGGTGCGCGAAGGCGTCGTAGATCATCAGGTGGTCCACGTCCTTGTGCGCGATGCCCGCCGCCCGCATCGCCGTGGGACCGGCGACGCGGAACGCGCGCGAGGAGGTGAAGTCCTCCATCTGGCTCACCATCGGGGTCTCGACGCTCTCGCCGGTGCCGAGGACATAGACCGGCTTCCGCTTCATGTCGCGCGCCCGCTCGGCCGAGGTCACGATCAACGCGCCGCCCCCGTCCGAGACGAGGCAGCATTGCAGCAGCCGGAACGGGTAGGCGATCATGCGCGAGCCGAGCACGTCCTCCACCGTGATCGGGTCGCGCATCGTCGCGCGCGGATTCTTCGCCGCCCATTCGCGCTGCACCACCGAGACCATGGCGATCTGCTCATGCGTCACGCCATAGGTCTTCATGAAGCGCAGCACCGGGATCGGGAACAGCGAGGGCGGACCGAGCGGCCCATAGGGCTGCTCGAACTGTCCGGCGAGGCTGTCGGGCGGCACCGAGCGGGGCGGGGCGCCGACGCGGGAGCGGCCGCTCTCGCCATGGGTGATGAGCACGGTCCGGCACAGGCCCGAGGCAATCGCCGCCGCCGCGTGGCGGAGATGCAACATGAACGAGCATCCGCCGACCGAGGTGCCATCCACCCAAGTGGGCGTGATCCCCAGGTAGTGCGCGATCTGCGCCGGCGTCTCCACCGCGCAGGCCACGCCGTCGATGTCCTTGGGCGAGAGCCCGGCATCCTCCATCGCGTTCAGCGCCGCGTCGGCGTGCAACTGGATCTGCGACAGGTCGGGAATGGTGCCGAGCCGCGTGGTCTCGGACGCGCCGGCGACGGCGATCTCTCCTGGCTTCAGCATTGCCTCACTCCGCCGGCCGGAACAGGGGAAGGGTGATCTCGTCGTCGAGCCTGTGGAACGCGACCTGGAGCTTCATGTCGAGCCGCAAGGCTTCGGGCGTCTGCGGGCAGTCGATGATATTGGTCATCAGGCGCGGACCCTCGTCGAGCTGCACGACCGCGATCGCATAGGGAGGCGTGAAGCCCGGCACCGGGCGGTGGTGGATGACATAGCTCCACAGCACGCCGCGCCCGGACGCGGCGAACACGCTCACCGCGCGGGAGGCGCAGGCCGGGCAGAAGGGCCGGGGCGGGAAATACACCGTGCGGCATGAGTCGCAGCGTTGCAGGCGCAGCTCGCCCTCGCGCGTGCCGTCCCAGAAATGCTTGGTCTCGGGCGTCGGCTTCGGCCGCGCGCGTCCCGGCTCGGGCATCGGTCTCCTCCATCGGTCGGCCAAGTGTGTACTGCCCCGGCGCGAGCGTCCAGGCGAGGCTCGGAACCAGCCTTGTCATTCCGGCGTTGCACCTCGTCAGCCGGCCCTCACGCCCCCTTGGGCCGGTCTGTGGCACGATGACAGGAGGACGTTCCGATGAGACTTCAGGCATATGTCCTGGGCGGCCTTTTGGCTGGCCTGGTGGCGATCGGGCCGGCGGTCGCGGCGAACACCGAGAGCAACACCAACTCCAGCACCGGCGCCACCTCAGGCCCTGCCGTGGGCACCAACGTCACCCCAAGCACGGCCATCAACAAGGGCTACTCCGCCGGCAACCCAGGGATGGCTGGAGCGCCAGGAAACAAGAATGGCCCGCCGGCCCGGTCCCCATCATCCCACCAGGCGGGCTCGGCCAGCTCCGGGTCGTCCAGTTCCCCGGCGAAGAAGCGCGGCGACGTCGATTAGGGCACCGCCGCTTCACCCCTCCCTCACGGGGCTACAGCGATCACACACCTTCGGAGTGATCGTATGCCTGGCTCCCGTACACCTCTCCCGCTCGCGGGAGAGGTCGAGCGGCGGTCCGCTGGAGAGCGATCAAGGTTCCCCGCGCTGGTCGAGGTCGCGTATCATCACCATCACGCCCCGGCGCAGGCGCAGGATGCCGCCCCGCACCTGACCTTCCTGGCAGAGATGCCGCCCGTCCGCGCGCATATTGAGCACCTCGTCCTCTGGCGGGCGGGGAGCGATGCGAATGAGTTCCGACAGCTTTTCCGAAAGCTCCTGGCAATAGGCCCGGGTGTCGGTCGTGACGACGGCGGGCGGCGACGGGCGCACGCTCGGCATGGAGGCAGCCAGAAGCATCCCCAGTCCGGTGGTGGTCAGGCCGGCGATACCAGTCGTGCGGACCAGGGGCGACATCGGCGGCGATGATAGCCTCCGCCGGATGTCGGCTGGTGTTGTACGTGCATGACTTCGATGTTATTCGGGCGTCTGCTTCGGCTGGCCCGCGAGGCGCAACCGAACCAGCAAGCCTGGCCCGGCATCCTCAAGGGTCAATCCGCCGCCGTGCAGTTGCGCGATGGCCTGCACCAGGGCGAGCCCCAGACCAGAGCCAGGCGTGCTGCGCGCCGTCTCGCCGCGGAAAAACCGCTCGGTCGCCCGCGCCCGTTCGGCGGGCGGAATGCCCGGACCCTGGTCGGCCACGGTGATCTCGATTCCGCCCTCGACGGGTTGCCCGGACAGGCGCACGACACTGCCGGCGGGCGAAAACTTCACAGCGTTGTCCACCAAGTTGGCGACGGCCTGTTGGATCAGTTCGCGATCCCCGTACGCGGGCAGCGAGGCGGGGGCGCTGACCATCAGGCGAACATCCTTCTCCTCCGCCACCACGTCGTACAGCTCCGCCACATCCCGCAGCAGCCGGGCCGCCTCGACAGGGGCGAAGGCCGAGCGCCGCGATCCGGCCTCGATCTCGGCGATCCGGAGCAGGCCCTGGAAAATGGCGATGATGCCGTCGAGATCGGCGATCGCGCGCTCGATGGCGGCGTGCATCTCCCCGGGCGTGCGGGCGCGCGCGGCGGCTTCCTCCAGCCGCCCCCGCGCGCGGGTGATCGGGGTGCGCAGATCGTGGGCGATGGCGTTGGAGACCTGCCGCACGCCATCCATCAGCCGCGCGATCCGGTCCAGCATGTCGTTGATCGTGTCGGCAAGCTGGTCGAACTCATCGCCGCGCCCCGATCGCCGGACGCGGCGCGTCAGGTCGCCGGCCGCGATCGCGCTCGCGGTCGCCGAGACATCGGCGAGCGCGCGGCGGAACAGGCCGCGCACGACAAAGCCGCCAAGGGTCGCCAGGCCGATGACCACCACCATGGCCCAGAGCAGCGCGTTGCTCAGCAGGCGGCGAAGCTGGGCGCGCGTCTCCATGTCGCGGCCCACCAGGAGATGGTACTCACCGGGCAAATCGTAGCGATGCACGCGCGCCAGGTACCGCACTCCGGCCCGTTCCACGGGCAGCTCGTAAAACCGGTCGGTCGTATGCACCGCCGTCGGCCACTCCGACAAATTGCCGGCGAGCAGCCGCCCGTCAGGGGTCACGAAAAGATAAATCGAGCTGTCGTCAACATCCTGCTCAAGCCGGTCGCGGATGGTCAGGATCACCGCGGCGGTGCCGCCTTGCTCGAAGCGGTCGAGCAGCGCCTCGGCATCGGCCGTGATGATCGTGTCGGTCTGCCGCTCCAGAAGGCCAGCGGTCGCCCACCACAGGAACGCGGCGAGAGCGGTGGCGCTGACGGCGAGCAGCAAGGCGTAGACGAAAGCAAAGCGCAGCGCCGCCGAGCGCAGCGGGCGCCGCCGTCCGAAAACCGCCAAGGAGGGCTAACCAGGTTCGGCGCGCAGCATGTAGCCCGCGTTGCGAACGGTGTGGATCAGCGGCGTCGGGAACGGCTTGTCCACCTTCTGGCGCAGCCGCGACACATGCACGTCGATCACGTTGGTCTGCGGGTCGAAATGGTAGTCCCAGACCCCTTCCAGCAGCATGGTGCGGGTGACGACCTGCCCGGCGTGGCGCATCAGGTATTCGAGCAGGCGAAACTCACGCGGCTGCAAATCGATCTTCTGCCCGGCGCGCTTGACCTGCCGGGACAAGAGGTCAAGCTCCAGGTCGGCGACCGTGAGCTTCGTCACCGGCCCGTCTGGCTTGCCACGCCGCACCAGCCCTTCCACCCTGGCCAGCAGTTCGGAAAAGGCGAAGGGCTTGGTCATGTAATCATCGCCGCCGGCCTTGAGGCCCTTCACCCGCTCATCGACTTCGGCCAATGCCGAGAGGATGAGCACCGGAATGGTGTTCTTCTGCGCGCGCAGCGTCTCCAACACCCGCAGCCCGTCGATGCCGCCCGGCAGCATCCGGTCCAGGATCATCGCATCGAATGACTCGCTGGCCGCCAGGAACAGGCCGTCCCGGCCATTGTCGGCGTGCTCCACGACATGTCCCGCCTCGCGCAGGCCGCGCACGATGAAGCCCGCGACCTCCTTATCGTCCTCCACCACCAGAATGCGCATCCATCCCTCCTCCGAGGTCGCAGCCCGCCTATTCTGCCTGCTCCGCCGGCCGGCGGCCGACCGTGACCGGCATGGACAGCGTGCGGCCGTTTCGGCGTATCTCCAACCGCACCGTCGCGCCGGGCGGCTGCTCGGCGATATCGCGGACCAGCCCCAGGGACGTGCTGACCCGGTCGCCATTGACCGCCAGGACCACGTCGCCCGCCCGCAATCCCGCCGCCGCGCCTGGCCCATCGGGCACCACGCCGGCGATCAGCACGCCCCCCTGCCCGCCGGCCTGGTTCGGCGTGGCTTGGACGGAAACGCCGAGCCAGCCCCGGTCGATGTGCCCGCGCGCTTCCAATTCCTCGACAGTGCGGCGCACCAGGTCGGAGGGGATGGCGAAGCCGATCCCGACCGAGCCGCCCGACGGGGAGACGATCGCCGTGGTCATGGCCACCACCTGACCGTTCAGGTTGAACGCGGGTCCGCCGGAATTGCCAGGGTTGATGGGGGCGTCGATTTGCAGGAAGTTGTCGAACGGCCCGGCCCCAAGCTCGCGTCCCCGCGCCGAGATGATCCCGGCGGTCACTGAGCCCCCCAGCCCGAACGGGTTGCCGGCCGCGAGAATCCAATCGCCCACTTCCACCGCGCGCGAATCGCCCCAGGTCACGGCGGGAAGCGGATGGGGCGGATTGACCCGGATCACCGCCACGTCGGTCAGCTCGTCCGCGCCCACCACCCGCGCCGGCAGCTTGGTGCCGTCGGTCAGCGACACCATGATGCGGCTGGCCTGGCCGACGACATGGTAATTCGTGACGATCACGCCCGTGGGCTCGATGATGAAGCCGGACCCGGCGCCCAGCACGTCCTCGCGCCGATTGCCGAATCGGCGGCGGAATTCCCGTCCAAGCGGCGTGTCGCGCAACTCGGGCGGCAGCTCGCGCAGGATGCTGCCGGCCGACACGGTTTCGGTCACGCCGATGTTGACGACAGAGGGCAGCACCTTCTTGACCAGCGGCGCGAAGCTCTCCGGCACCGCGCGCGCGCTGACGGTCTCCGACGGGCCGGTGACGGCGCAGGCGGACGCGAGCAGGGCGAGGCCAAGCACCAGGCCCCTTGGGTGGAGCCAAGCGGGGCGTTTGGTGGGCATGGCACGCCGGTTCTCCGCGGTGGGCAGACTAGACATCCGTTCATGAAATGGCATGAGGCCAGCGACGCAACAAGATTGACCCAATTCGTCTTTTTCAGGTCCGAGGCGGCGGGGCGGCCGGATCGTCGGGCCAGGCGTGCTTCGGGTACCGGCCACGCATGTCGCGCCGCGCCTCGCTCCATCCGCCGCGCCAGAACGCGGCGATATCGCCGGTGACGGCGATCGGCCGGCCGGCCGGGGACAGGAGCGCGAGGGACAGCTTCACCTTCCCACCGGCGAGCGGCGGTGTCGCGCGCAGTCCATAGAACGCCTGGGCGCGGGCCGAGGCGACAGGCACCGGCTGGGTGTAGTCCACCGCCGCGCGGCCGCCCGGCAGGGCGATCTGCGTTGGAAGCTCGCGCTCCAGCCGCGCGGCGTGCTCCCGGTCCAGGAGGCCATGGAGCAAGCGGTAGGTGTCGAGCCGCGCCAGGTCGGAGAGGCGCGTCATCCCATGCAGGTGCGGCGCCAGCCATGTGGCGGCGTCGGCCGCCAAAGCCGCGTCCGACAAATCCGGCCAGCTCCCATCCGGCTCCACCGCGCGCATCAGCGCGACGCGCGCCTGGAGCTGGCGGGCCGCATCGGTCCAGGGCAGGGGGCGGAGCTGTTGCGTGGCGACCGCGCCGGCCAGGAGACGGGCGATCTCGCCGGGATCGGCGGCTTCGGTGCGGTCCGACAGGACCAGGGCGCCGAGCCGGCGGCGGCGGCGCGCGAGAACGGCGCCGGAGACGGGGTCGAACCCGATCTCGGACTGCTCGGCGACCCGAATGGCGAGCGCGGCCGGCAGGGCGTCGGCGTCCAGCGGCGCGGCAAGCCGGATCTGGGCCGAGCGTGTCATGTCCAGGGCGGCGACC